>CACYZS010000081.1 GCA_902778985.1 uncultured Ruminococcus sp. | reverse complement strand
AACAACGCGTTTCTATCGGACGGTCGGATCGTCTGCGGCACCCGCGGCTGGTTCAGCGAGGACGACGAGGGGGCGCACGGCGACTTTGAGAAACTGGTCAACCGTGAGGCGACGCGCCTGCAACTCTCGCTCGACGCGGCGAAGAGGATCGCGGAGGAGAATCCCGGCGCCACCCCGCTCGCTTTCTTCCACTTCCCGCCCGTCTGGGGGGATCAGGTCTGCCGTCCGATCGTGGATCTTTTGCACGAATACGGCGTGACCGAGTGCTGTTTCGGACACATCCACGGGATCTACACCGTCCCGTCGACCACGGTTTTCGAGGGGATCACCCTGCGTTTCATCTCGGCGGATTACCTCGATTTTCTGCCCCGGCTGCTCCGTTAAAGCGGTCTGTCCGCCCCTTTTTTCTCTTTTTCGGTCTTTTTTTGGGGCAAATTGCTTGACAATACGTTTCTTTCATTGTAAAATAATACGGTTATTAAAAAATAAAGTTTTTTCTGGAGGAAAACCCAATGGCTCTGACTAAAAAAGAAGCGGCAGGAACCAACCGGTTCGAGATCGGTTTCTCGGTCGACAAGGAGACCTTTGAAAAAGCGGTCTCCGACGCGTTCAATAAGAAGAAAGGATCGATCACCGTTCCCGGCTTCCGTCGCGGAAAGGCGCCCCGTCATATCATCGAACAGATGTACGGCAAGGGCGTGTTTTACGAGGACGCCATCAACCAGGTGATGCCCGCCGCCTACGAAGCGGCGATCAAAGAGGCTGAACTCGACGTGGTCGGGCAGCCCGAGATCGACGTCGACAACATCGGCGACGACGGCGTTCTTTTCAAGGCGACCGTGTACGTGAAGCCCGAAGTCAAGATCGAGGGCTACCTGGGTCTGGAAGCCGAGAAGGAAGCCGTCAAGGTCACCGACGAAGAGATCGACGCCGAAGTCAAGCGCGTGCAGGAGAGAAACGGCCGTACGGTCGACGTCACCGATCGCGCAGCCGCAAACGACGATACCGTCAACATCGACTACAAGGGCACGGTCGACGGAGTTGCCTTCGACGGCGGCGCCGCAGAGAAATACGACCTCAAACTCGGAAGCGGCAGTTTCATTCCCGGTTTCGAAGATCAGATCGTCGGTCACGCGATCGGCGACGCCTTCGACGTGAAGGTCACCTTCCCCACCGAGTACCACGCCAAGGAACTTGCCGGTAAGGACGCCGTCTTTGCCTGCAAACTGAACGGCATCAAGACGGTCGAACTCCCCGCCCTCGACGACGAGTTCGCAAAAGACGTTTCGGAATTCGATACCCTGGCTGAATATAAAGCCGACGTTTCGGCAAACATTCAGAAGAGAAAAGAGCAGTCCGCCGACGCCGCCTTTGAGAACGCGCTGAGCGAGAAACTGATCGACCTCGTGCAGGCGGAGATCCCCGAGCCCATGTTCGCCGCGGAGACCGAGAACTACGTCCGCGACTACGACACGCGGCTCCGTCAGCAGGGGCTTGACCTCTCGACCTATCTGAAATACACCGGGCAGACGCTCGACGACCTGCGCAAGCAGATGCGTCCCATGGCGGAGAAGCAGGTGAAGATCCGCCTCGCGCTCGAGACCATCGCCAAGATCGAGAACCTCTCGGTCTCCGACGATAAAGTCGAGGAAGAATACAAGAACATCTCCGACGCATACAATGTCCCCGTCGATCAGGTCAAGAGCATGGTCGACGCCGAGGATATCCGCCGCGACCTTCTCGTGAAGGCGGCGATGGACCTCGTGAAGGAAAAGGCGAAGGTCAAGACCGCGAAGGCGAAGACCGCGACCGCGTCCAAGCCCAAAGCAGCGACCAAGACTGCGGAGAAGAAGGCAGACGAGGCGAAGACCGAGGAGAAGCCCGCCGCGAAGAAACCCGCGACGAAGGCTACCTCGACCAAGACCGCCGCGGCGAAGAAGCCGGCAGGCGAGACGGCGGAAAAGAAACCCGCCGCCAAGTCGACCGCCGCGAAACCCGCTGCGAAGAAGCCCGCCGCCAAGAAAGCCGACGAAAACAAGTAATCCCGTACAGGCGAAAAGCCGAAGGAGGAACCCAACATGGCACTTGTCCCTATGGTCATTGAGAACACCCCGAGAGGCGAGCGTTCCTTCGACATCTATTCGCGCCTGCTCAACGACCGCGTCGTGATCCTCTCCGAAGAGGTGAACGATACGACGGCGTCCTTGATCGTGGCGCAGATGCTCTATCTCGAATCGCAGGATCCCGAGAAGGACATCAGTTTCTATATCAACAGCCCCGGCGGCTCGATCTCCGCGGGCATGGCGATCTACGACACCATGAACTATATCAAGTGCGACGTCTCGACCATCTGTATCGGTATGGCGGCGAGCATGGGCGCCTTCCTTCTCTCGTCGGGCGCGAAGGGCAAACGCTTCGCTCTCCCGAACAGTGAAGTGATGATCCACCAGCCGCTGGTCGGCGGTATGCAGGGTCAGGCGAGCGACATCAAGATCCACGCCGATCACCTTCTCCGCATCCGCGAGAAGATGAACCGCATCCTTGCCGAGCAGACCGGACGCTCCTACGAAGAGATCTGCCGCGACACCGAGCGCGACAACTTCATGACGGCGGCAGAAGCCGCGGAATACGGTCTGATCGACCGCGTGATGGAGAAACGGATCTGACGCAGGTCGGCGAGGCGATCAGCCCGAACGGGTTCTGACTGCCCCGCCGAACTTTTCCCTTCCCTATTTTCAAACAAAGGACAGAACGAGTATGGAAAAACAGTCAGGCGGACGCCGCCGCTGCGCGTTTTGCGGACGGACCGAGGATCAGGTCCTCTTTCTGATCCCCTCGCGCACCGGGCTCTACATCTGCGACGGGTGCGTCGAGGATTGCCAGGCGCTGATCGACGAACAGGCGATCACCCGCTTCGCCGAGACATTCTCCCCGGAGAATATGCCGAAGCCGCAGCAGATCAAAGAGATGCTCGACGAGTACGTGATCGGGCAGGACGACGCGAAGGAAGTCTTGTCGGTCGCGGTCTACAATCACTATAAGCGCATCGCCGCGCACGACGCGAAACTGAAAAACAAAAACGACGGGAAACCGAGTGCCGCCGAACCCGACGACGACGTCGACCTGCAGAAGTCCAACGTGCTTCTGATCGGTCCGACCGGCGTCGGTAAGACCTACCTCGCGCAGACGCTCGCCAAGTGCTTCCGCGTTCCTTTCGCGATCGCCGACGCCACGACGCTGACCGAGGCGGGCTACGTCGGCGAGGACGTCGAAAACATCCTGCTCCGTCTGATCCAGGCGGCGGACTACGACGTGGATCTTGCCGAGCGCGGCATCATCTATATCGACGAGATCGACAAGATCTCCCGCCGCGGCGAGAACCGCTCGATCACCCGCGACGTCTCGGGCGAGGGCGTGCAGCAGGCGTTGCTGAAGATCCTCGAAGGAACCGTCGCGAACGTCCCGCCGCAGGGCGGACGCAAGCACCCCAACCAGGAGTTCATTCAGATCAACACCGAAAACATCCTGTTCATCTGCGGCGGCGCCTTCGACGGGCTCGAAGAGATCATCGAACGCCGTCAGGGGAACAAGACCATCGGTTTCACCGGCGAGATCCGCACGCGGCGCGAGAAGATCGCGCGGGGCGTGTTCAAGGGCGTGACGGCGCACGACATCGTCAAATACGGGCTGATCCCCGAACTGGTCGGGCGGCTTCCGATCCTCGTGACCCTCGATAACCTCGACGAGGACGCGCTTGTCCGCATCATGAAGGAACCGAAGAACTCGATGTACCGCCAGTACAAGAAACTCTTCGGGCTTGACGGAGTGGAACTCGAGATCGAGGACGCCGCTTTCCGCGCCATCGCGAAGCAGGCGCTCGAACGCGAGACCGGCTCGCGCGGGCTGCGCTCGATCATGGAGGGCGTGATGCTGAAACCCATGTTCGAGATCCCGTCCGATCCGACCGTCAAAAAACTGGTCGTCACCGAGGACGCCGTGCTCGGCAAAGCCGATCCGATCCGGATCAAGAAAGCCGAGTAACCAACCGAATACGAAAAGATCCGCCCGGATTTCCCGGGCGGATCTTCTGTTTCATTTTCTCAAAGTTCAAACCGGAACAGTTGCACGATCGCGCCGAAAACGTACATTCCGACGCGCTTGAAGAACCCCGCTTCGTTTTTCAGCCGCAGTCCGACGGTGTTCCCCTCCCCGATCAGAGCCGAGCCGGCGAAGACCGGGCGCATACATTCCTCGGTCCGGTCCTGGAACTCTTCCCCGGCGATCACGGCGACGATCTCGGTGTTCATGTAGGTCGAACGGAGATCGACGTTGAACGAGCCGATCACGACCAGGTCGTCGTCGATCAGGATGGTCTTCGCGTGGGTGGAATAGTCGCCGTCAAACTCCATGATCGACACCCCGGTATCGAGGATCTCGTCCTGGTGGTAGACGTAGTCGAGCGGGGCGAAGCGGTTGTCGGTGTTCAGAACCGAGTTGGTCAGCATGGTGACGTCCGCGCCGCTTTTGACGATGGTTGCAAGGTCCCCGTACATATCCTTACTGCAAAGGATATACGGCGTCTGGATCAGTACGCGGTCGCTTGCCGACGCGCAGAGCGTGACCAGTTCGTTCCAGACCAGGGGCTTCTTGCCCTTCGTCCCGGTCTCCCCGGTCAGAAGCGTCACGCGGTCGACGGAGAGGGTCGAGGCGGTCAGCGCCGCATCGGGCTCGTCCATGGTCGGGAGCCCGTCGGAGAAAGCCGCCCAGCGCTCGTATTCCTTTTCCATCTTGCGGTCGGTCGGTTCCGCTCCGCCGTCACGGAAGAACGCCACGTTCTCGCTCTCCCACATCTCTTCAAAGTAGTCGATCAGCCCGTAGATCGACGCGGGCTTTTCCGCGTCGGGGGGCGTTCCGTGGGCGGTATTGTAGACCAGCGCCTCGCGGTCGTAGTTGCGGAGCCCCGTGTCGTTTTCCATCAAGAACCCGTCGTGGGTGTTCCGCCCGCCGATGATATAGGCGAGGTCGTCGACGATAAAGTACTTGTCGTGCAGACGCGCGTTGCAGTTCCAGGGGGTGAGCAGACTGGGACGGTTGTAGATCTTCATTTCGATCCCGGGCACCGCCGCCACCGCTCGGAAGAAGGGTCGTCCTTCCATACGCAGAACGTCGTTGAACCCGTCGACGATGATCCGCACCTTCACGCCCCGCTCCGCCGCCTCTTTCAGCGCTTGGGCAAGGCGCGTCGTGCTCTCGCCCTCGCGGAACTGGTAGGTGACGAAGGAGACCGACTCGGTCGCCGCGTCGATCAGTTTCAGGCGCCAGTCGAGCGCGTCCTCGTTCTCCTCGATGACCGACGCCCTCTCCACCCACGGCGTACCGTCGCCGCGGTAGGACGCGGGATCGCGCGTGCCCGGCGCGGTCCTCTCGAGCGGAAGGAACGGAACGGTCATACCGACGATGAAATAGACGAGGTAGACCAAAAGTAAAAGGAGAGCGATCCCGACGATCCGCCGGGCGACGCTCTTCTTTTTCTTCTGTTTGCGGGGAAGGTCAGGACTTCCCCGCCTCTCGGTCTTCTCCATTTGGGATCAGAATGCGATCCTTTCCTCAATATACTTTTTCACTTCGGAGATGGGCAGACGGATCTGCTCCATCGCGAAGTCGTAGGTGATGCAGAAGGGCGTTCCGATCTCGTCCTGCCGACGGTAGCGTTTCCCGATCGAGCCAGACTCGTCGAATTCGACGTTCATGGTCTTCGAGAGATCGGTGAACAGGTCGGTCGCCTTGTCGGAGAGTTTCTTCGAGAGCGGGAGGACCGCCGCCTTGACGGGGGCGAGCGCCGGATGCAGGTGAAGCACCACGCGGACGTCGTTCTTCTCGGCGTCGACGACCTCTTCGTCGTAGGCGTCGCAGAGGAAGGCGAGCGTCACCCGGTCTGCGCCGAGCGAGGGCTCGACGACGTAGGGGACGTACTTCTCGTTGGTCTCGGGGTCAAAGTATTCCATCGATTCGCCTGACGTATTCTGGTGCTGGGTCAGGTCGTAGTCGGTGCGATCGGCGATGCCCCAGAGTTCGCCCCATCCGAACGGGAACAGGAACTCGATATCGGTCGTTCCCTTCGAGTAGAAGCAGAGTTCCTCGGGCGAATGGTCGCGCAGACGGAGGTTCTCGCGCTTCATGCCGAGCGAATAGAGGAACTCCGCGCAGTAGTTGCGCCAGAAGTTGAACCAGTCGAGGTCGGTCCCCGGCTTGCAGAAGAACTCCAGTTCCATCTGCTCGAATTCGCGGATACGGAAGATGAAGTTACCCGGCGTGATCTCGTTGCGGAAGGACTTACCGATCTGTCCGATCCCGAACGGGATCTTTCTGCGCGTAGTCCTCTGCACGTTCTTGAAGTTGACGAAGATGCCCTGCGCCGTCTCGGGACGCAGATACACCGTGCTGGTCGAATCCTCGGTCACGCCGATAAAGGTCTTGAACATCAGGTTGAACTTGCGGATCGGGGTAAAATCGCCGCTCCCGCAATCGGGGCAGACGATGTGCTTTTCCTTGATATACGCCGACATCTCGTCGTCCGACATGGTGGCGGGATTGACGTCAATCTTGTTCTGGAACGCGTAGTCCTCGATCAGTTTGTCGGCGCGGTGACGGCTCTTGCAGACGCGGCAGTCCATCAGAGGATCGGAGAAACCGCCGAGATGCCCCGAGGCGACCCACGTCCGGGGATTCATGATGATCGCGGAATCGAGCCCGACGTTATAGGGATTCTCCTGTACGAACTTTTTCCACCAGGCGCGCTTGACGTTGTTCTTGAACTCCACGCCGAGCGGTCCGTAGTCCCAGGAGTTCGAGAGCCCGCCGTAGATCTCCGATCCCGGGTAAACGAAGCCCCGGGTCTTGCAGAGCGCCACGATCTTGTCCATTGTTTTTTCGCTGTTGTTCATACCGTCCTCTTTCTGCGGTCGCCCGCAAATCATTAATTACTCCGTGATAACGCCCGTCACGCCTTCCCCCGAGAGGGCGGTCGGCAGCACGCGGCGGATCTGTCCCGCAAGGTCGCGGTCGGTCTTGACCTTGACCTCGACGTAGTTTTCGGAATGTCCCGTCAGGTATTCCCCGTCCCGCGTTTCGAACAGGACCGAGAGGGGGGTTTTGGCGGCGATCAGGTCGGAAAGCAGATCCTTTGCGACGTCGCGCCCGACCTTGACCAGTTCGCGCACCCGTCTGTGCTTCTCTTCCCCGTCGACCTGATCCGGGAAATCCGCCGCGGGCGTACCCGGGCGGGGCGAATACGGGAAGACGTGCAGGCGCAGAAAGCGCGCCTCACGGCAGAAGGCGACCGTCTCTAAAAACGTCTCCTCGGTCTCCCCCGGGAACCCGACGATCACGTCGGTCGTGAAGGTCACGCAGGGGATCTCCTCGCGCAGGGCGGCAAGGGCGTCGCGTACCTGCTTCGTCCGGTAGGGGCGGCGCATGGCGGCAAGCACCGCGTCGGAGCCCGACTGGAGAGAGAGGTGGAAGTGCGGGGCAAGCCCGCGAACCGACGCAAGCCGTTTGACCGTGGCGGGGGTCATCATTTCGGGGGAAAGCGAACTCAACCGGATACGCTCGACCTCGGTTTTGTCCGCGATGTCGGCGATCAGGTCGATCAAACGGTAGCCGTCGAGGTCGATTCCGTACGCCGCCGTCTCGATCCCGGTCAGAACGATCTCGCGCGTGCCCGAAGCGACCAGCGCCCGGACCTCGTCGATCACGTCGGACGGGGCTTTGGAGCGGACCGGTCCGCGGGCGAGCGGAATGGCGCAGTAGGCGCAGCGGCAGTTGCAGCCGTCCTCGATCTTGACGAAGGCGCGGGTGCGGGGGGCGCGGGTGATCGACGCCCGCTCAAACTGCACGCCCGCAAGGTCGCGCACGGCGTTGACCGCTCCGGTTTTCGGACGCAAGAGAAGATCGCGCGCCACGTCGGGCAGGTTCATCTTCCGGTCGTTGCCCGAAACGTAGGAGACGCCCGGGATCGCGGCGATCGAGTCGGGATGCAGTTGCGAAGAGCAGCCGGTCACGATCACGACGGCGTCGGGATTGACCCTTGTCGCGCGGCGGATCATCTGCCGCGATTTGCGAAATCGGAGACGGCAAACCCGGCGGCGGCAAACCTCTCGGCAAGCGCCTCGGTCTCGTACTGCGACACCTTGCAGCCGAGCGAGCAAAAACCGACGCGGTAAGGCATACCTCTCTCCTTTCTCACACTCTGAATGAATATTATATCATTAGTTTATCTTTTTGTAAAGTATTTGCGCGAAAAAAGCGCGCCCGGCGGAATAACCGGGAGACTGCGGCGGGAAACTATTCAAAAAAGGGGGGACGCCATGGCGACCATACTCTACCGGATCATCGTGATCTATATCCTTCTGTCGCTCTCGCTCCGCATCATGGGCAAACGGCAGGTGGGCGAACTCGAGGTCTCCGATCTGATCTCGACGCTCCTGCTCTCGGAGATCGCGGCGCTCCCGGTCGCCGATCCCGAGATCCCCCTGCTCTACGCCGTGATCCCGCTCCTGTTCATTCTCTCACTTGAGTTGCTGATCACCTGTCTCAAAAACCGCTTCTCGTTTTTCAAGCGCGTATTCGAGCCGAAGACCGCGACCCTGATCCGGGACGGAATCATCGACCAGGCGACGCTCTCCCGGCTTCGGATCTCGGTCGACGAGTTGATGGGGGAACTGCGGTTACAGGGGGTGGATGCCCTCTCGGACGTCGCGCTCGGCACGGTCGAACAGAACGGACGGCTCTCGATCCTGCTCTCGCCCGACAGCCGCCCCCTGACGCGCTCCGACCTTGACAAAAAGAGCGGGGGGTATCAAAATCCGGTGATTCTGGACGGGGTAATTGAAAAAAACGCCCTCTCGATCCTCGGTACCGACGAGAAGAGCGTCTTCGCGATCCTGAAACGCAAAGGGGTGTCGAAACGGGAGACCTTCCTTCTGACGCTCGCAAAAGACGGACGCTACACCCTGCAACGAAAGGAGAAACCGTGAAACGCCCGATCCTCTTCTCTTCCCTGCTTCTCCTGCTGCTCTTTTCCGGCGTCTTCCTCGGCGGGCGCCTGACCGCGCGTTCGATCGACGGGATCCGGCAACAGGTCGAGGCGCTGCCGGAGTCGACCGTCGCGACGCCGGAGGAAGCAGAGGCGATCCACACGCTCTGGCAGGCACGCGAAAAAGTCTATCTCCTCACCCTCGACCACCGCGCGCTCGCCGACCTCGACCGCGCCGTCTCGACGCTCTGCGGCGCGTGCCTTGCGGGGGACGACGCTCTCTACGTCGTCTCTCGCCACGAACTGATCGCCGCCCTGCTGCACCTTGCGGAAGAAGCGGGAAACGCGGCGGTGAACGTATTGTGAAATCCGCGCGCCACCCGGCGCGCGGATTTCAATGATGTTTGCCCTCCGGGCA
>CACYZS010000080.1 GCA_902778985.1 uncultured Ruminococcus sp. | reverse complement strand
TGGCGAGGTAGTAGAGTTGGTAGACCGTGTTGATCCGCATGAACTGCGTCCCGGTGCGGCGGTAGAGTTCGGAGAGCGGAAGGATCTTTTCGACCTCTTCCGGCATCCCGACCGTCCGCTCGTCGCGGTAGTGGACCGGCGCCCCGAGCATCTCGCCGTTCTTGTCAAGAAGGGCAAAATCCACCCCCCAGGTGTCGATCCCGATCGCGTCGACGGGACCCTCCCGCAGGGCGCGGCGGATCCCCTCTTTGATCTCGAACCAGAGCCGGAATACGTCCCAGTAGGTGACGCCGCCGACCTTGACCGGATCGTTCTGGAAGCGGTGGATCTCGGACGCGATCATGCGTCCGTTCTCGACCGTTCCGATCATGGCGCGCCCGCTCGACGCGCCGAAATCAAAGGCAAGTACCCGTTTTCCCATCTTATCCCTCGCACCCGCGGGCGTCGCCCGCGTTTCTTTCATCATTATACCATAACCGTACAAATAAAAGCAAGGTCGAACGCCCTTTTTTTGAATTCTTTACGATTTCTTGCAACAGACTGGAAATTGCCGCGAAAATATGGTACAATGGAAGGGAAGAGAAAGCGAGGGGCGTTATGGTCAACATTCTGGTAGTCGACGACGACAAGAACACGCGGAAACTGATCCGCGCGGTGCTCGAGCGGGAGAACTATACCGTGTTCACCGAAAACGACGGAGAAGCCGCGCTCGCGCGGCTCGACGCGGTGCACATCGACCTGATCGTCCTCGACGTCATGATGCCGAAACTCGACGGCTACGGCTTTACCGAGACGCTGCGGGCGGCGGGCAACGACGTCCCGATCCTGATGGTCTCGGCGAAGATGCTGCCCGACGACCGGCACAAGGGATTCATCGTCGGCACCGACGACTACATCACCAAGCCCATCGACGAAAAAGAGATGATCCTTCGGATCCGC
Source organism: uncultured Ruminococcus sp. (assembly GCA_902778985.1). GTDB lineage: Bacteria > Bacillota > Clostridia > Oscillospirales > CAG-272 > UBA1740. The sequence continues at coordinate 4,773 of CACYZS010000080.1, read as the reverse complement.
GCCCTGCTCCGGCGCGCCCGGATCAACAGCGAACGCAAGATCGAGATCGGCGACGTCACCCTCGACTACGACGCCCTGACCGTCACGCGCAACGGTGAGGTACAGGAACTGCCGCAGAAGGAGTTCCTTTTGCTCTACAAACTGCTCTCCTATCCCGGCAAGATCTTCACGCGGCTCCAACTGCTCGACGAGATCTGGGGCATGGAGACCGACAGCGGGTGGGAGACCGTGACGGTGCATATCGGACGGCTCCGTAAACGTTTTGAGGGTTGGGAAGAGTTCTCGATCGAGTCGGTGCGCGGGCTCGGCTACAAGGGGGTAAGGCACAAATGAAGGACGAGAGAAAAAAGGACGGGAAGCAGGGCTTCCGACTGCCCGGTTTTCCGACCATCCGCAAGTCGCGTAAGGCGCTGACCCTGCTCTTCGCCGGCACGGTGGTCATCATCCTGCTGGCGGTGCTGATCATCGTCGGGGGTGCCGCTCTGATCCTCTTCAACGCGGGGGTTTTGTCGCCGGAAGACCTTCCACGCGAGAGCGGGAACCGCGTGATCGGTTTGATGCTGGTTGTCAGCCTGTTCGTCGGGATCGGCTTTTCCTACTTTCTCGGCTGGATCTTCACCAAGCCCTTGAACATCATCATCAACAATATGAACCGGCTCGCCACGGGCGACTTCAAGGCGCGGATCAAGTTCGACTCGGTCTTCGACCGTCACCCGACCGTCGCCGAACTGTCGCACGCCTTCAACACGATGGCGGAGGAACTCGAGAATACCGAGATGCTCCGCTCGGATTTCGTCAACAATTTTTCGCACGAGTTCAAGACGCCGATCGTCTCGATCGCGGGGTTCGCCAAACTGCTCAAATCGGGCGACCTCTCGGACGACGAACGCGCCGAGTACATCAACATCATCGAGGAGGAGTCGCTTCGCCTCTCGGATATGGCGAACAACGTCCTGAACCTCACCAAGATCGAGAACCAGTCCATTCTGTCGGGGCTTTCGACATTCAACCTTTCCGAACAGATCCGCACCTGTTTTCTGATCCTCGAAAACAAGTGGGCGAACCGCGATCTCGACTTCTCGCTCGATTTCGACGAGTACGACGTCACGGCGAATGAGGAAATGCTGAAACAGGTCTGGCTGAACCTGATCGACAACGCCCTGAAATTCACCCCCGAGGGCGGGCGGATCGCCGTCTCCATCGCGCGGGGCTGGGCGCTGACCGTCTCGGTCTTCAACTCGGGCAGTTTCGTCGCCGAGGAGAACCGCGAACGCATCTTCCGCAAGTTCTATCAGGAGGATCCGTCCCACTCGACGCGCGGCAACGGCGTGGGGCTCTCGCTCGTCAAGGCGATCGTCGAACTGCACGGCGGCACGGTCGTCTGCACGGCAAACGAAGAGGGCACGACCTTTACCGTGACGCTGCCGTTGCGTCCCGCCGCGCTGACGCAGGGGAAGGAATGAAGACGGCGGCGGCGCCGCCAAACGAAGGAGCGGGAAAATATTATAAATAAAAATATACTTTTCTCGCGCAGTTTCTTTTCAGTTTATTTTTCTGTGGTATCCTTCCGTAGGTAAAACCCGAGAAATCGGACAAAAACACTACCTACCGGAGGATATGAAAAATGCGTAAAGTCAAGATCATTACCGACTCCTGCTCCGACCTGACTCCCGAACTGCTCGAGAGATACGGGATCGACTATGCCAGAATGAACACCGTTCTCGACGGCGAGACCAGCCCCGCGCGGCTCGAATGGACGCCCGACGAGGTGCACGCTTTCTACAACCTGATGCGCGCCGGAAAGCGGATCACCACCACGCAGGTCCCGACCGAAGAGTTCCGCGCCATTTTCGAGAAGTACCTGTCCCAGGACTACGATATCGTCTACGTCGCCTGCTGCTCGAAGCAGTCTGGCTCGGTCAACACCGCGCGCGTGGTCGCCGAAAAGATGCTTCCCGACTATCCCGGCGCCGCGATCTACGTGATCGACGCGCTGAACTCCGCGATGGGCGAGGGACTTCTCTCGATCGTCGCCGCGACGTTCGCCGCCGAGGGTCTTTCCGCCGACGAGGTTGCCGAGAAGGTGACCGCGATGCGCAAGAACGTCAACGAATACATCACGGTCCATTCGCTCGACGCGCTGGCGCGTTCGGGACGGCTCAAAGCGTCCAAGGCATTCATCGGCAACCTGATGGGCGTCAAACCCATTCTCACCGCCGACTACTACGGCGCGCAGACCCCGATGAAGAAGGTCAGAGGGCGGCAGACCTCGCTGCGCGAGATCGTCACGCTTCTGAAAGACGCGATCGATCCCGATCCGAAATACCCGATCCTCTTCTGCCACGCCGACTGCAAGCAGGAAGAGGTCGACGAGATCCTTGCGATGATCCGCGAGGAGATCCCGGGATACGAGATCTGCGTCGGCTACTTCGGTCCGATCATCGGCGCGTCGATCGGTCCCGACGCCGTGGGCGTTTTCGGGATCGGGCGCGAGGTCACCTTCGGAAAAGAAGCCGGGGAAAACTGACCGATGGAAACGCGTAAGATAGACGGGGCGCTCTACCGCGGAATGGTGGCGGCAGGGGCAGCGAACCTGCGCCGCCACGTCGCGGAGATCAACGACCTGAACGTCTTTCCGATCCCCGACGGGGACACCGGGGACAATATGCTCCTGACCGTCGAGGGCGGCGCGCATGCGTCCGCAGACGCCGATCTTTCGACCGTTTCGCGCGACGTCGCCGACCGTATGCTCCTGTCCGCCCGCGGCAACTCGGGCGTGATCCTGTCGCAGTTCTTCGACGGGATCGCGGCGGGGCTCGAGGGGGCGACCGACGCCGACCCCGCGCTCTTTGCCGCCGCGCTCCTGACCGGCGTCAAGCACGCCTACGGCGCGGTGATCCAGCCGACCGAAGGCACGATCCTTACCGTCGCGCGCGAAGCGTCGCAGGCGGCGGCGGACAGAAAGCCCGACACGGCGGAGGAACTCTTCGCGGCGTTTCTGTCGGAAGCCAACCGTTCGCTTGCCCGCACTCCCGATCTGCTCCCGGTCTTGAAAGAAGCCGGGGTGGTCGACTCGGGCGGCGCCGGGCTGATCCGGATCGCGGAAGGGATGTCCGCCGCGCTGAGCGGGGAATTGCCGGAGATCGACCTTGCTCCCGCCGTCGGGGCGAACCGTCCCGAGACGCCCGACTACGACCGTTTCACCGAGGACAGCGTGCTCGAATTCGGTTACTGCACGGAACTTCTTCTCCGCCTGATGCGGGCGAAGACCGATCCCGCGCAGTTCGACCTGAAGCCCCTGATCGCGTACCTCGAATCCATCGGGAACTCGGTGGTCGCGGTCAAGACCGGCACGGTCGTCAAGATCCACGTACATACCATGACCCCTCAACTCGTTCTCGCTTTCTGCCAGCAGTACGGCGAGTTCCTCTCGGTCAAGATCGAGAATATGTCGCTCCAGCACAACTCGCTCGACGGGAACACCCCCGCCGGTAAGCGCGACCGCAAACCCTTCGGTGTGGTCGCCGTCGCGTGCGGCGAAGGGCTGATCTCGATGTTCCGCGCGCTGGGCGCCGACGAGGTCGTCAACGGCGGGCAGAGCATGAACCCCTCTGCGCAGGATTTCCTTGACGCGTTCGACCGCGTCAACGCCGACGTGATCTTCGTCCTCCCGAACAACGGGAACGTGATCCTGACGGCGCGGCAGGCGGCGGAACTCTACACCGACTCCGACGTGCGCGTTCTGCCCTCGAAGACCATTGGGGAGGGGCACTCCGCCCTGACCATGATGACGCCCGAACCCGACGATTACGACGGTATGGAACAGGATATGACCGACGCCATGGCGGGCGTTGTCACGGCGGGCGTCTCGGTCTGCTCCCGCGACGCGGAGAACAACGACCGCGTGCTCTATAAGGGTGAGTATATCGGCTTCATCGGCGACCGCGTCTTCTCGGCGGACAACGATTCCCTCGACGCCGCGCGCGGACTGGTCGACGAGATCGACTTCGGCGATCACGAGATCTGTATCCTCGTTTCGGGCGAGGACGCCGATCCCGAAGAGGCGGAAGAGATCGCCGGGTATATCCGGCAGTCCCACCCCGGCTGCGAACTCTACGAGGTCGACGGGGGACAGGCGGTCTACCGCTACCTGATGATCGTCGAATAACCGAAAACGACAATTCTATTCCCATGAAAGGGGGGACCGGGGAGATCTTTTGTGAAAACCCCCGGTCCCCGCAGGCATTTAACATGACCGTACTTATTTACGTTTTGACCGCCGTCGTCTCGTATCTTGTCGCCGCGGTCAACCCCGCCATCGTCCTCTCGCACCTTGTCTATCACCGCGACATTCGGAAAGAGGGCAGCGGCAATCCCGGCTTCACCAACTTCCACCGCGTCTTTGGGGGCAAACTCTCGTGGTTGGTATTCGTTCTGGATATCGGCAAGTGCGTGGCGGTGTCGCTTGTCGCCGGGTTGGTCTTCTCTCCCGCCTACTTTTCGACGCGGGCGTTCGGCGCGGCGTATGCCGGCGTGTTCGCCCTGCTCGGTCATACCTATCCCGTCTTCTACCGTTTCAAGGGCGGCAAAGGGTTCCTCGTGACCTTCGCCCTTCTGTGGGTGCTCGACTGGCGGGCGGGGTTGGTCGCGACGGCGGTGATGCTGCTCGTCCTGCCGCTTTCGGGCTATATGTCGCTCTCCTCGATTCTGACGCTGATCGGGGGCGCTACGACCCTCGTCATCGCGAAAACGCCCGCGCCCGCTCTGTTCCTT
>CACYZS010000079.1 GCA_902778985.1 uncultured Ruminococcus sp. | reverse complement strand
CGTGAAGAACTGGAGGGGGCGGGGATCCGTCCGAGCCAGTATTTCGCCGTCCTGACCGACACGCGGAGCGTCGGGGTGATGGGCGACGCGAGGACCTACGGCTATACCGTCGCGCTCCGCGCCGTTACGACCGACGATTTTATGACCGCCGACTGGGCGCGGATCCCGTACGACGTACTGGAAGTGGCGTCCCGTCGGATCACGAACGAGGTGAAAACCGTCAACCGGGTGGTTTACGATATTACGTCGAAGCCGCCGGCAACCGTAGAGTGGGAATAAACGAGAGAGGAGACAGAGACAGATGACAAAGTATATATTCGTGACGGGGGGCGTCGTTTCGGGGCTCGGTAAGGGGATCACCGCGGCGTCGCTCGGACGGCTGCTGAAAGCGCGCGGACTGAAGGTCGCGGCGCAGAAACTCGACCCCTATATCAACGTCGACCCCGGCACCATGAGCCCGTATCAGCACGGCGAGGTCTACGTCACCGAGGACGGCGCCGAGACCGACCTGGACCTCGGGCACTACGAACGGTTCATCGACGAAGATCTGAACAAATACTCCAACCTGACGACCGGTAAGGTCTACTGGAACGTGCTGAACAAGGAACGGCGCGGCGAGTACCTCGGTTCGACGGTGCAGGTGATCCCGCACGTCACCAACGAGATCAAGGAGTTCGTCTACAACGTCGGCAAACACTCGGACGCCGACGTCGTCATCACCGAGATCGGCGGCACCATCGGCGACATCGAGAGCCAGCCGTTCATCGAGGCGGTGCGGCAGATCTCGCTGGAAGTGGGACGGGAAAACAGCCTGTTCATCCACGTCACCCTGGTCCCGTACCTGCACGGCTCGGAAGAGCATAAGACCAAACCGACGCAGCACTCGGTCAAGGAATTGCAGGGAATGGGCGTCAACCCCAACATCATCGTCCTGCGCTGCGACGAGCCGCTCGAACCCTCGATCTTCGATAAGATCGCCCTGTTCTGCAACGTCAAGCGCGACTGCGTCGTCGAGAACATCACGCTCCCGAACCTTTACGAAGCGCCCCTGATGCTCGAACGGTCGGACTTCTCTTCGGTGGTCTGCCGCGAACTGGGGCTGGAAACCAAGGAACCCGATCTTTCCGACTGGTCGGCGATGGTCGACCGTATCAAATCCCGTCCCTACACCACGCACATCGGGCTTGTCGGCAAGTACGTCGCGCTCCACGACGCGTACCTTTCGGTCGCCGAGGCGCTCCGTCACGCGGGTTATTCGTACAACACGCACGTCAAGATCCATTGGATCGATTCGGAAAACCTGACCGACGGGAACGCCGACGAAGTGCTGGGTTCTCTCGACGGGATCATCGTCCCGGGCGGGTTCGGCAGCCGCGGGATCGAGGGTATGATCGTCGCCGCCCGCTACGCCCGCGAAAAGGGGATCCCCTATTTCGGGATCTGCCTCGGGATGCAGATCGCGGTGATCGAGTACGCGCGCAACGTGCTGGGGATCGCCGACGCGCATTCGGGCGAGTTCGACGCGGCGTGCGCGCATAAGGTCATCGACTTCATGCCCGGACAGAGCGACGAGATCGACAAGGGCGGCACGCTCCGCCTCGGCGCGTATCCCTGCGTGATCGCGCCCGGGACGACGATGGAACGCTGCTACGGCAAGCGCGAGATCTCCGAGCGTCACCGTCACCGCTACGAGTTCAACAACGACTACCGCGAGGCGATGCAGAAAGCCGGGCTGACCCTTTCGGGCATCTCGCCCGACGGGCGGCTGGTCGAGACGGTGGAACTTACCGACCGTCCCTTCCACGTCGGCGTACAGTATCACCCCGAGTTCAAATCGCGCCCGAATAAGCCGCACCCGCTCTTCCTCGGTTTCGTCGGCGCGGCGTTTGACAGAAGAGGGGAAAAAGCGGAATGAGTCTTCACGAGGAGTGCGGGGTGTTCGGCGTCATCGCCGAAAAGCCGACCGACGTCGCGCATCTCTGCTACTACGGCCTCTACGCCCTGCAGCACAGGGGGCAGGAGAGTTCGGGGATCGTGGTCAACGACGACGGACTGTTCGTCTCGCATAAGGATCTCGGGATCGTCGGCGACGTGTTCTCGAAGGAAGTGCTCGCGTCGTTTCCGCAAGGGACGATGGCGGTGGGACACACCCGCTACGGGACCACCGGCGCGACCAACCGGAACAACTGCCAGCCGATCGAGGTCAATCACCGCAAGGGAAGAATGGCGATCGCGCACAACGGCAACCTTTCAAACGCCGAGGAACTCCGTTCGGCGCTCGAACTGTCCGGCGCGATCTTCCACACCTCGAGCGACACCGAGACCATCGCCTACATCGTCACCCGCGAACGGCTGACCGCCCCGTCGATCGAGGACGCGCTGATCCGGGCGATGGGGGTGCTCGACGGAGCGTATTCGCTGGTTCTGATGTCGCCCTCGAAACTGATCTGCGCCCGCGATCCCTACGGGTTCCGGCCGCTCTGCTACGGGCGGACGCCCGACGGCGTGTACGTCGTCGCGTCGGAGACCTGCGCCCTCTCGGCGGTGGGCGCCGAGTTCGTCCGGGACGTCGAACCCGGCGAGGTCCTGATCTTCTCGCACGACGGCGTGGTCTCGCGGCGCGATCACTGCCGGACCAAACCCAAGAAGATCTGCGTGTTCGAGTACATCTACTTCTCGCGTCCCGACTCGGTCGTGGACGGACAGTCGGTGCACACGGCGCGCATCAACGCCGGACGGGTACTCGCAAGGACGCACCCCGTCGAGGCGGATCTGGTGATCGGGGTGCCCGATTCGGGACTCGACGCCGCCCTCGGGTACAGCCGGGAGTCGGGCGTGCCCTACGACATCGGACTGATCAAGAACAAGTACATCGGACGGACCTTCATCGCCCCCGAGGGGCGCGCCGACCGGGTGAACATCAAACTCTCGGCGGTCGGGGACGTCGTGCGCGGGAAACGCATCGTCCTGATCGACGATTCGATCGTCCGGGGGACCACCTCGGGGCGGATCGTGTCGCTGCTCCGGGACGCGAGCGCCAAAGAGATCCATATGCGGGTCTCCGCGCCGCCCTTCCGCTACCCCTGCTTCTACGGGACCGACGTGGATTCGGGCGATAACCTGATCGCCTGCCACCATACGGTGGACGAGATCGCGCGCCTGATCGGGGCGGACTCGCTCGGGTTCCTGCCGACCGAAAAACTGGGCGAACTGGCGGGCTGCCGCTCGTACTGCAGCGCCTGTTTCGACGGCGTCTATCCGACCAAGATCCCGACGGACACGAGAAAAAACCGCTTTGAATCGAGACTTTCCGAGCGAAAAGAGGAATAACCGTGGCAAACAACCTTTCGAGAAAGATCATATTGGAAGACGGGCAGGAATACTGCGGCACCGGCTTCGGCGCAGACGCCGACCGGGTGCTCGAGATCGTGTTCAATACCTCGATGGTCGGGTATCAGGAGATTCTTTCCGACCCGTCCTACACCGACCAGGCGGTGGTCATGACCTACCCCCTGATCGGCAACTACGGGATGGCGGCGGACGACTACGAGACCAAGACGCCGACCATCGGCGCGCTGATCGTGCGCGAGTACAACCCGGAACCATCCAATTTCCGCGCCGGGAAAACCCTCGGTGAGGTGATGGAAGCGTACGGGATCCCCGGGATCGCGGGCGTCGATACCCGGAAACTGAACCGGTCGATCCGCGACTTCGGCAGCCGGAAGGCGTACCTGTGCGATATCGACACGCCGCTTGAAAAGGGTCTTGCGATCTTAAAACAGACCGAACTGCCGCACGACGCGGTCAAACGCGTCTGTTGCAAGGAACCGTGGGAAGCGTCGGCGGAGCAGCCCCGTTTCCACGTGGTCGCCGTCGACTGCGGTATAAAACTGAATATCCTTCGTTCGCTCGTCGGGCGGGGCTGCCGCGTGACCGTCGTGCCGTACGATACGACGGCGGGAGAGATCGCGGCGTTGTCCCCCGACGGCGTTTTCCTGTCTAACGGGCCGGGCGACCCGACCGACGTTCCCGAGACCATCAAGACGGTCAGGGCGCTGCTCGGTCGCTACCCGATCTTCGGCGTCTGCCTCGGGCACCAGATCCTGTCGCTTGCCTACGGGGCGAAGACCTACAAACTCAAGTTCGGGCACCGCGGCGGGAACCACCCGGTCGTCGACCTCGACACCGGGAAGATCGAGATCTCCTCGCAGAACCACTCCTACGCCGTCGACGAAAAGAGCCTTGCCGGAACGCCGCTCCGCGTGACGCACCGCAACCTGCTCGACGGGACGGTCGAGGGCGTCGCGTGCGACCGGGATCTTTCGTTCAGCGTGCAGTACCACCCCGAGAGCGCCCCCGGTCCCCGGGACAGTGCGCATTTGTTCGACCGGTTCATTCGGAATATGGAGAGGGGCGGGAACCATGCCTAAAAGAAGCGATATCAAAAAGATAATGGTGATCGGCTCGGGGCCGATCGTGATCGGACAGGCGGCGGAGTTCGACTACGCCGGGACGCAGGCGTGCCTGGCGCTCAAAGAGGAAGGGTACGAGGTGATCCTCGCCAACTCCAACCCCGCGACCATTATGACCGATACCTCGATCGCCGATAAAGTGTATATGGAACCGCTGACGCTCGAATACGTGGCGAAGATCATTCGTTTCGAGCGTCCCGACGCGATCCTGCCCGGCATCGGCGGGCAGACCGGGCTGAACCTCGCGATCCAACTCGAAAAGAAGGGGATCCTCGCCGAATGCGGCGTGGAACTGCTCGGGACGAAGAGTTCGTCGATCGAGCGCGCCGAGGACCGCGAACTCTTCAAGGAACTTTGCGAAAGTATCGGCGAGCCGGTCATCCCCTCGGAGATCACCTATTCGGTCGAAGAGGCGCAGGCGGCGGCGAAACGCATCGGGTACCCGGTCGTTTTGCGCCCCGCGTTCACCCTCGGCGGCACGGGCGGCGGGTTTGCCGATACCGAAAAAGAACTTCTCGACCTCGCCCCGAACGCCTTCTCGCTCTCGCCGGTGCACGAAGTGTTGATCGAGAAGAGCGTCAAGGGATACAAAGAGATCGAATACGAGGTGATCCGGGACAAAAACGACACCGCGATCACGGTCTGCAACATGGAGAACCTCGACCCCGTCGGGATCCACACCGGCGACTCGATCGTGGTCTGCCCGTCCCAGACGCTGGCGAACAAGGAGTACCAGATGCTCCGCGACAGCGCCCTGAAGATCATCCGGGCGCTCGGGATCGAGGGCGGGTGCAACGTCCAGTTCGCGCTGGATCCCGACTCCTTCCGCTACTACCTGATCGAGGTCAACCCCCGCGTGTCGCGCTCTTCCGCGCTCGCGTCGAAGGCGAGCGGCTATCCCATCGCCCGCGTGTCGGCGAAGATCGGCGTGGGAATGACGCTGGACGAGATCAAACTCGCGAACACCCCGGCGTCGTTCGAGCCGGCGCTCGACTACGTCGTGTCCAAACTGCCGCGTTTCCCGTTCGACAAGTTCGCCGACGCCAACAACACCCTTTCGACCCAGATGAAGGCGACCGGGGAAGTCATGAGCGTCGGGCGCACCTTTGAGGAAAGCCTTCTGAAAGGGATCCGTTCGCTCGAGATCGGGGCGTATCATCTGCATATCAAGAAGTTCGACGAGACGCCGACCGATGACCTGCTCGACTACGTCAAGACCGGTACCGACGACCGGATCTTCGCGGTCGCCGAACTGCTCCGCCGCGGGTGCACGGTCGACGTGATCGCGGAGAGGACCGGGATCGACCGCTTCTTCCTTCGGAAGATCCGGAATATCAGAACTCCGGGCTCCCAAATGGCAGGGTTTTTCGGATAAAGAGGTCGCCGCCCTGTGGGGGAAGACCGAGCGCGAAGTGTTCGACTTCCGGACGCAGAACGGGATCGTCCCGGTCTACAAGATGATCGACTCCTGCGCGTCGGAATTCGACAGTTATATCCCGTATTTCTACTCGACCTACGAGACCGAGAACGAGAGCGTGGTCTCGAAGAAAAAGAAGATCGTCGTGCTGGGTTCGGGACCGATCCGGATCGGGCAGGGGGTCGAGTTCGACTATTCGACCGTCCACGCGGTGCAGACCATTCGCAGGGCGGGCTTTGAGGCGATCGTCATCAACAACAACCCCGAGACCGTCTCGACCGACTACACCTGTTCCGACAAACTCTACTTCGAGCCGCTCGCCGTCGAGGACGTGATGAACGTCCTGACGCTTGAAAAACCCGACGGCGTGATCGTCACGCTCGGGGGACAGACGGCGATCAACCTCGCCGAGCCGCTCCGCGACCGCGGCGTACCCATCATCGGTACCGACTGCGACGCGATCGACCGCGCCGAGGACCGCGACCTGTTTGAAAAACTCCTGCTCTCGCTCGGCATCCCGCAGCCAGAAGGGCGCGCGGTGATCGGGATCGAAGCGGGGATCGAGGCGGCGCGCGAGATCGGGTATCCGGTGCTTGTCCGTCCGAGTTTCGTCCTCGGCGGCAGGGCGATGCAGATCGTGGCGAAAGAGAACGTGATGCGCGAATACCTGAAGACCGCGACCGAGATCGACGAAAGCCGCCCGGTCCTGGTCGACCGGTATATCCGGGGCAAGGAAGTCGAGGTCGACGCCGTCTGCGACGGCAAGCGTGTCTTCGTCCCCGGGATCATGGAACTGGTCGAACGCACCGGCGTCCACTCGGGCGACTCGATCAGCGTCTATCCGTCCTACAGCATCTCCGACAAGGTGAAGGAGACCATTCTCGACTACACCGAAAAACTCGGGCTGGGCATCGGGATCGTCGGCCTCTACAACATCCAGTTCATCGTCGATCCGAGCGAAAAGGTCTACATCATCGAGGTCAACCCGCGTTCGTCGCGCACCGTGCCCTTCCTCTCGAAGGCGACGGGCTATTCGCTCGCCGACATCGGAACGCTGGTCACCCTCGGCGTGTCGCTCGAGGAGCAGGGATTGACCGAACGCTACCCGAAGGAGAAGGGAAGATACTACGTCAAGGTGCCCGCGTTCTCGTTCACCAAACTGCGCGGGATGGACGCGTACCTGTCCCCCGAGATGAAATCGACGGGCGAGGCGATCGGCTACGATAAGAAACTCCACCGCGCCGCGTACAAGGCGATGATCGCCGCGGGGCTGACCCTGAAAAACTACGGTACGGTCCTGGTCAGCGTCGCCGACGAAGACAAGGACGAGACGGTTCCCCTGATCCGTCGCTTCTACCGCATGGGCTTCAACGTCGAGGCGACGACCCTGACCGGGGAAGTGCTGAAAGAGAACGGGATCCGCACCCGGATCCGGCACAAGCCGAGCGAGGGGAGCGAAGAGGTGCTCGACTCGATCCGCGCCGGGTACGTCAGTTACGTCATCAACACCCGCGCCGTCCGCTCGGGGATCCACTACGGCGACGGCGTCGCGATCAGGCGCTGCGCCGCACAGAACAATATCACCATGCTGACCTCGCTCGACACCGTCCGGATGCTGCTCGACGTGCTGGAGGAAGTCACGCTCGGCGTCTCGACCGTCGACGCGGAGTGAACCGAACCGCATAAAAAAGCCCCGCGCTGTTTTCACAGCGCGGGGTGGTTTTTCGTTTCGGTTACCGGAGGAGGCTGATCGTCGCCTTGATCGGAATATGGTCGGACGGATAGTTGCCGCCGTCGATGGGGTTATCGACGACCGTATAGTACTTCGTGCCGATATTCCCTTTGACCAGGATATAGTCGAAGATATACTGCGGACGCGTCGTATGGCTGTTCGCGAGCGTTCCGCCCACGTCGCCCACCGTCGCCGCGAGGTCCGACGTCCGGAGGTAGCCGGCGGTGGTGAAGAGCGCCATGTTGACCGAGCCCTGCTTGTTGCCCTTGTAGTGCGAGTTCATATCGCCCATCACGAGTTGGTTGGGATAGGCGGCAGCCTTGGTCTGCAGCCACGCGAGCAGCGTGTTGATCTCGTAACGGCGCACCTTGTCGTCCTCTTCGAAGCCGTCGCCCGTGCCGTTGTAGTGCAGGTGCGTGTTGACGACGAGGATCTTCTTGCCGGTCTCTTTCTGTTCCAGAATGGCGTAGTGGAAGGCGCGACCGTGCGTGTCGCGCGACTGGTCCGCGCTCTCGGTGTTGGGAACGTTCAGTTCGGCGGCAAGGCTCTTATAGATCTTGGTCCCCTCTTCGATCAGGGTGAACTTGTCGGTCTTAAAGAAGATCTCGTTCTTCTCGAAGTTGTCCGTGGTGGGCGAGCCTTTCAGACGGGTGTAGCCGTTGC
>CACYZS010000078.1 GCA_902778985.1 uncultured Ruminococcus sp. | reverse complement strand
GGATCGGGGGATCGTCCTCGACCACGAGGATCAAAGGGTTAGCCATCTGTTTTCACCTCCCCGGCGGGCAAACTGAACGTGAAGACGGCGCCGTGCGGCGCGTTGTCGGTCAGGGTGATCTCGCCGCCGTGCGCGTTGACGATCGAGCGGCAGAGCGGAAGCCCGAGCCCGATGCTGCGCCGGCTGTCTGCGACGTCGTTTTTCCCGGTGTAGAACATCTCGAAGACGCGCGGTTTCAGTTCGTTCGGGATCCCGTCCCCGTCGTCCGCCACCGTGACGGAGACCCGATCTCCGACGCGTTCCGCCGTGATGCGGATCTCGGACGTCTGGGGCGTATACTTGATCGCGTTGTCGACCAGGTTGATGATGACCTGCGCGATCAGGCGCGCGTCGATTTTCACGAGCAGCAGTTCGTCTTTCAGGTCGACCGTGATCTTCTGCCCCTCGGCTTTCCCGTGGACGTGCTTCAGCGCCTCGTCGATCACGTCGCCGAGCAGTTCGGTCGTGAAGTGCAGTTCCATACCGCCCTCTCCGAGCCGCGTGATGGAGAGTACGTTCTCCACCAGATTGTTCAGCCAGAGCGCGTCGGCGTAGATATCGCCGTAGAGCCGTTTCCTCGTCTCTTGGTCGAAGGCGTCCTCGTTGGAGAGCAGATTGCTCGCGTTGCCCGAAATCGAGGTCAGCGGAGTGCGCAGATCGTGCGAAATGGAACGCAACAGATCGGCGCGCAACTGTTCGTTTTTGGCGAGGATCGCCACGCGCTCTTTTTCCTTCGCGTTGAACGCGTTATCGAGCGCGATGGCGCATTCGTAGAGGATCGACGACACGATCCCCTTGTCGAATTCGTCGATCGGGTTATCGCCGATATAGACCGCGATCACGCCGTAATTCTTCTGGTTCTTGGAGACCGGGAAATAGGTGAACCCGTCGCGCGGGAACGCGTCGGTCCCCTTCCCCGCGCCGACGTTGTGTTCGGCGACGAAACGCACGATCTCCTCCCGGTCGGGGGAAAGTTCGCGTTGCCCGTCGCCCGGGGCCGGGAAGGTGCGTTCGTCCCCGCCGGAGAAAACCGTCACGTCGCGTTTGAGCAGTTTGCGGATCTGCTCGGCTGTCGCGACGAAGATCTCGGTCTCGTCGGTCGCCTTCTGGATCAGTTGGTTCGAATCAAACAGAATCTTGGTCCGGAAAGCGGTACGGGACGCCTCCCGCTCGCGCCCCTTGAGTTTCTCCGCCGTTCCGCCGATGATCAGCGACGCGGCGAGCATGATGATAAAGGTGACGGGATACTCGCTCCCGTACGCCATCAGGGAATATTTCGGTTCGATGAACAGGAAATTAAAGACCAGAACGCTGGCGACCGAGGATACCACCCAGTCGATCTTGCTCCCGGTCAGGGCGGCGGTGATCAGAACGCCGAGCATATAGACCGCGATGATGTTCGACACGGTGAACCCGAGCAGCGAGAACAGCCACCCGAACAGGGTGGAGAGCACCAGCGCCGCGGCGGCGACCGGAAGCCCGCGCAGGGCTTTCTTGAAATCGGGCATTCCGAACAGAGTTTTCTTTCTGCCCGAGAGGGCGACGTTCCCGTCGGGAATGATATGGATGTCGATAATCGGGGCAAGGGCGATCAACTGCTCGGAAAACGCGGCTTTGAAACCGAATCTCCGTTTGCCGACGGCGCTCCGCCCGATCACGATCTTGGTCACGTCGGACAGGCGCGCGTACTCCGCGATCTGGAACGCGATATCGTCGCCGTACACGGTCGTTACCGTCGCGCCCGACGACTCCGCCAGACGGATATTGTTCTGCAGCCGTTCCTTGTCCTCTTGCGGCAGGTTATCGGCGCCGGGTTTTCTCACGTAGAGCGCGCTGAACGACGCGCGAAAAGCCCTCGCCATCTTCGCCGCGGTCTGAATGATCCTGGCGTTCGACGGCGCGGGAGACAAGCAGACCAGAATATGTTCTTTTTCGTTCTGCCGTCCCTGCGGTTCCATTCGGCACGTCGCCCCCCTCTCTTCGTTCGGTACTTCGATTATACCATATTCCGGGTGAAAAATCCACTCTTTATTATTCGTCCTTCCTCTTTTTCGGTTCGCGCGCGTCCTTTTTCTCTTCCCGGATCCAGACGCCTTCCCGCTCGAATTCCCGCCTGCTGCGCGCGGCGTCGGACTTTTCGGACGCCGACGCGTCCCCGTCGCGCCCCGCCCGTTCGGGCGCCGCTCCGTTCTTCTTTAAGAAAACGTCCATGCGTTTCACGAGGAAAAAGCCGAAGACCATCACGCCGAGAACCGACAGTACGATCACGACTACCATCGCGGCACCTCCTTTCGGTTCGTTCCGCTTTACAGGTTAAAGCACTTCTTGATCGCGTTGTATTCTCCGAAAACAAGAAGCGACATTTCTTCCTTCATCACCATATCCGGGGTAACGACCGCGTTGATCTTGCCGTTTTCCCGGACGGCGATAATGTTGACCTTGTATTTCTTCCGGATGTCGATCTGAACGATGGTCTTCCCTCTCCAATCGGCGGGGACCGACACCTCGAAGATCGAGCCCGAACCGCCGAGATCGATGTAGTCGAGGACGTTGTCCGAACTGTACCGGATCGCCGTCCACGCCGCCAACTGCTTTTCGGGATAGATGATCTCGTCGGCGCCGTTGCGGAGCAAAAACTTTGCCTGCACGTCCTGTTCGGCGCGCGAGACCACCTTTTTCGCGCCCAGTTCCTTGAGCAGACACGTCGTTTCAAGCGAACTCTGGAAGTCGCCGCCGATCGAGACGATACAGACGTCGTAATCCTTGATCCCGAGGGACTTCAAGAACGCCTCGTTGGTGGTGTCCCCGATCTGTCCGTCGGTAACGAAGCCCATCACGTCGTTGACGCGCTCCTCGTTGTTGTCGACCGCCATCACCTCGTGCCCGAGTTCGTGCAGTTTCAGGGCGATATACCGCCCGAACCGTCCGAGCCCGATCAGAAGGATCGATTTGGTTTTCATACCGTTACCTCCTTATCCTACCGCCACCGTATCCGACGGCAGTTTTGAGAGCGGCTTTTTCGCGCCGCCGAACGCCGCGTAGATCAGCGTGAGCCCGCCCACGCGGCCGAAATACATGGAACCGATCAAAATCAGTTTGGACACGGCGCCGAGCGTCGGCGTGATCCCGGTGGTCAGCCCCACCGTCCCGACCGCAGACGCCGCCTCGAACAGACATACCCCGATGGGCAGCCCCTCGACCGCGCTGATGACCGTCCCGCCGCAGAAGAAGATGGTCAGATACAGAAGCAGGATCGCCGCCGCGCTCTTGACCGTGGTATCGTCGATCCGCCGCCGCATCAGTTCGGCGTTGTCCTTCTTTTGGAACACCGCCACCGCGGACGCGAACAGGACGGCGAGGGTCGTGGTCTTCATGCCCCCCGCGGTCGAACCCGGCGAACCGCCGACCAGCATCAGAACGGTCAACACACCACGCCCCGCGTCGCCGAACCCCGCCACCTCCGCGGTATTGAACCCCGCAGTCCTCGGCGTGACCGCCTGAAAGACCGAGACCGCCAACCGCCGCCCGAAGGGCAGCCCCCCGAACTCGAAAAAGAAGAAGTAGAGGGCGGGAAAAAAGATCAGGATCGCCGAGGTGAGCAGAACCACCTTGCTCTGCGTCCGGTAGCGGTTCACTCTCCATTTGTTCCGGCAAACGTCCTCCCAGACGAGGAACCCGATCCCCCCGACGACGATCAGAAGGATCAGCGTCGCGTTGACGACCGGCTGCGCGGCGTAGCCCGTAAACGAAGAGAATTCCCCGGTCTTATCCCCCATCAGATCGAACCCCGCGTTGCAGAACGCCGACACCGAATGGAAGATCGCGAGCCAGATCCCCTCGGCGCCAAAGTCCCGGCAAAAGACCGGCAACAGCGCCAGAACGCCGATCAACTCGACGATAAAGCAGCCCTTAACGACGAAAGACGTCAGCCGGACGACGCCGCCGACGTTCGGCGCGGAGAGCGCGTTCTTCACGGTCTCTCTGCCGTAAATGCCGATCTTCTTCCCCGACAGAACCGCGAGCGACGTCGCGAGCGTCACGACGCCGATCCCCCCGATCTGGATCAGGATCAGGATCACGATCTGCCCGAACAGCGTCCATTTGGTCGCCGTATCGAACACGACCAACCCGGTCACGCAAACGGCGGACGCAGACGTGAACAGCGCGTCGAGAAACGACGTCCCGCCGCCCGTCTTCGACGCGACGGGCAGCACCAGGAGCAGCGCGCCGAGCAGAATGACGACGGCAAAGCCGAGCAAAATCATTTGGAACGGCGACAGTTTTCTTTTGAGCAGTCCCACGCGCACTACCCCCTTTCTCCCGTTCTACGCTTCCATTATAGTACACCCCGCATAAAGACCGCGTGAGAGATTTGCTCCCGGCATTAAGATTGTGTTAAGACGAGGAGGAACGTGTTGCGCCGTGCGCAACAATGATGTAGCCCCCCGGGACTAATGATGTGGGCGCAAGGCGCAACAATGATGTGGGCGCAAGCACCCAATGATGTAGGGCTTTGCCCTAATGATGTAGGCGGGACCGCCTTCGCGCTCCCGCCTAATGATGTGCCGCGCGGGACGCCCCTTCCCCCTGCGCGGCGTGAATATTCAAAAGCGAAGCCGCGCAACGCGCGGCGTGTGAAAAAACGCAGATCCTCGGAGCCGCGCAACACGCGGCGTTCGGAAACTATTATAATCCACTCGCGCCAGACGGGACGTTGAGGACGCCGTCCCCTACCGCTTGCGCGTTCGGTAACATTTAAAAACTAACCGCGCCAGCAAATGCCGCCTTGACGAGCGCAGGCAGATGCAGAATTCGCGTTTGCGCCCTGAAGGTGTATATACATACTCCGAAGGGGCGCAAACGCGGATAGAAAAACAAAAATACAATAAAAAGAGAAAACCGTCCGCGGAACCGCGGGCGGTTTTCAACCTTAAATGCATTTTACTATGCAGGATCTTCAAGCGCGGCGAAAAGCATCAACAGATTAAAACCATAATCCCTTTTTGTTTTTCGGTCTGCGCTGAAATCCGCGCGTCAACTCAGATCCGTAGCATACGGTAGCCGATGCCTATATGGGTTTGGATGAGTTGGGGGGAGGACGGCGTCGGCTCAATCTTCTTCCGCAGCGTCGCCATAAACACCCGAAGCGACGCGACGTTACTCTCCCACGCCGCGCCCCAGATCTTGTGCGTGATGAACGAGTGCGTCAGCACCTTCCCCGCGTTCTGCGCCAGCAGACAGAGCAGTTTGTATTCGATGGGCGTCAGGTGAACTTCTGCGTCGTCAAGGTAGACGCACCCCGTCGCGTAGTCGATCTTCAGGGGACCGTTTACAAACACCGGCTCGTTGTTCGACGCCCGGATAGCGGCGATCCTGCGCTGCATCACGCGGAGCCGCGCGAGCAGTTCCTCGACCGAGAAGGGCTTGGTGAGATAGTCGTCCGCGCCGGCGTCGAGCGCGTCGATCTTGTCCTTATCCTCGCTTCTCGCGCTGATGACGATGATCGGCAGATCCGACCAGGTGCGGATGCGTCGGATCACCTCGATCCCGTCCACGTCCGGCAGTCCGAGATCGAGAAAGACCACGTCGGGATTGTGCGACGACGCCTGCATGATCGCGGCGTCGCCTGTCGACGCGGTGAGATAGTCGTACCCGTGCGCCTTCAGGGTGACGGCGATCAGGTTCCGGATCGGGGGATCGTCCTCGACCACGAGGATCAAAGGGTTAGCCATCTGTTTTCACCTCCCCGGCGGGCAAACTGAACGTGAAGACGGCGCCGTGCGGC
>CACYZS010000077.1 GCA_902778985.1 uncultured Ruminococcus sp. | reverse complement strand
CGAACCCGGAGTTCTTTTTTTGCGTTTGTAAGTCTTACGAATAGAAATCTCCAAACTTCTTGAGTCTTTCGTAACGGGCCTTCGCGTTGGCTTCCGCCTTGGCGAACAGATCCCGCGCTCTCTCGGGGAAGGACTGCGCAAGACGCGCGTACCGTGCCTCGTTCGAGATGAACGCCTGGTAGTCGCCGGTCGGATCCTTGCTGTCGACCGAGAGTTTGTTGTGCTCGAGCGTCGGGTTGTACCGGAACATATTCCAGTAACCCGCCTCGACCGCACGCTTCATCTCCTGCTGGCAGTTCTGCATGCCGCCCTTCTTGATGCCGTGCATCTCGCAGGGAGCGTAGCCGATGATCAGGGACGGTCCGTGGTAGGCTTCCGCCTCGGTCAGGGCTTTGAGCAGTTGGTTCATATCGGCGCCCATCGCGACCTGCGCGACGTAGACGTAGCCGTAGGACATCGCGATCTCGGCGAGGTTCTTCTTGCCGATCGCCTTGCCCGCCGCGGCGAACTGAGCGACCTGCCCGATGTTCGACGCCTTGGACGCCTGTCCGCCGGTGTTGGAGTATACCTCGGTGTCGAAGACCATCACGTTGACGTCTTCGCCCGACGCAAGCACGTGGTCGAGACCGCCGAAGCCGATGTCGTAAGCCCAGCCGTCGCCGCCGAAGATCCAGACCGACTTCTTCGACAGGTAGTCCTTTTCAAGCAGGATCTTCTTTCCGAGTTCGCAGTCGCAACCCTCGAGCGCGGCAACCAGTTTCTTGGTCGCCTCGGTGTTGGTCGCGCCGTCCTCGAAGGTGGCGAGGTAGTCCGCGCAAGCGGCCTTGACTTCGTCCTTCTTCGCGTTCTGCGCGAGTTCTTCGACGTAGCCCTTCAGTTTCTCACGAATGGTCTTCTGTCCGAGCGCAAGTCCGAGACCGTGCTCGGCGTTGTCTTCGAACAGCGAGTTCGCCCAAGCCGGACCCTTGCCGCTCTCGCGGTTGACGGTGTACGGGGTCGCGGGAGCCGAGCCGCCCCAGATCGAGGAGCACCCGGTCGCGTTGGAGATGTACATACGCTCGCCGAAGAGTTGAGTGATCAGACGCGCGTAGGAGGTCTCGGCGCAGCCCGCGCAGGAGCCCGAGAACTCAAGCAGCGGCTGCTTGAACTGGCTTCCCTTGACGGTCGGAGCGATCAGTTCGGGTTTCTCCGAAACGTTCGCCACGGCGTAGTTGAACGCCGCCTGCTGATCGAGTTGGCTCTCCTGGGTCGCCATGACGATCGCGTAATCGGCGGGGTTCGCCTTCACGCCCGCGGCAGCCGCCTTCTTGTCGGCGCCCTGGTTGACCGGGCACGCCTTCACGCACAGGGTGCAACCCATGCAGTCGAGCGGAGAGACCGCGACGGTGAACTTGTATTCGGTCTTGGCGACCGGTTTCGGCGAGAACTTGGTGACCTTCGGCGCGGCTTTCGCCTCGGCGGCGGTCATCGCGAACGGACGGATGGTAGCGTGCGGGCAGACGAAACTGCAGTTGTTGCACTGAATGCACTTCTCGGGGTTCCACTGCGGAACGTACACGGCAACGCCGCGCTTCTCGAACGCCGCGGCGCCCTGCGGGAGCGTACCGTCGACGTAGGGAGCGAACGCCGAGACGGGCAGGCTGTCGCCGTCCATCTTGCCGACGGGGGTGACGATCTTGTTGACGAACTCGGCGAGTTCGGGACGGTCGGACTTGACGGGTTTCTCCGCCTTATCCTTGCCCGCGTTCTTCCACGCGTCGGGGATCTTCACCTCGACGAGCGCGCCGGCACCGCGTTCGATCGCCTTGTGGTTCTGCGCGACGACGTCCTCACCGAACTTGGAGTAGGACTTGGTCGCCATGTACTTCATGTAGTTGATCGCGTCCTCGGTGGGCAGGATCTTCGCGAGCGCGAAGAACGCCGACTGGAGCACCGTGTTCTTCACCTTCGCGTTCCCGACCTCTTTCGCGGCGATCGCGGTCGCGTTGATGATGTAGAACTTCACGCCGTTGTTGGCGATGTAGGACTTGACCGAGTTGGGCAGATGCTTATCGAGATCCGCCTCGTCCCACTGGCAGTCGAGCAGGAAGGTGCCGCCCGGCTTGACGTCCTGCACGATCTTATATCCCTTCAGGATATACGCCACGTTGTGGCAGGCGACGAAGTTCGCCTTCGTGATGTAGTAGGGCGCCTTGATCGGCTTGTCGCCGAAACGCAGGTGCGAGATGGTGATACCGCCGGTCTTCTTCGAGTCGTACTGGAAGTACGCCTGAATGAACTTGTCGGTGTGGTCGCCGATGATCTTGATGGAGTTCTTGTTCGCGCCGACGGTGCCGTCGCCGCCAAGACCCCAAGCCCGGTCACGTCGTCCTTGATGCCGATGGTGAAGTTGTGCTTCGGCTCTCTCTTCTTCAGGTTCTCGTAAACCGCGAAGATGGACGCCGGGGTGGTGTCCTTGGAGCCCAGACCGTATCTGCCGCCGACGACCTTCGCCTTCACGCCGGTCTGCGCCAGCGCGGCAACGACGTCGAGGTAGAGCGGCTCGCCGAGAGCGCCGGCTTCCTTGGTTCTGTCAAGGACTGCGATCTTCTTGGCGGTGGCGGGGATCGCTTCCGCGAGTTTCGAAGCGACGAACGGACGGTAGAGACGGACTTTGATCAGACCGACCTTCTCGCCGGCGGCGAGCATATAGTCGATGACCTCTTCCGCGACGTCGCAGACCGAACCCATCGCGATGATCACGCGGTCGGCGTCGGGAGCGCCGTAGTAGTTGAAGAGTTTATAGTCGGTGCCGAGGTTGCACGCCTCGCGGTGCTGGAAGAAGATGTCGCCGTTCTCAGCCGAGCCGCGCAGCACGGGATGCTCGGGGTTGATGGAGCGTTCGCGGAACGCCTTGATCGCGTCCCAATCGACCATCTCGGCAAGATCCTTGTAGTCCCACGCCTCGATCTTCTGGATCTCGTGCGAGGTACGGAAACCGTCGAAGAAGTTGATGAACGGAACTCTGCCCTTGATGGTCGCGAGGTGCGCGACGGCGCCGAGGTCCATGATCTCCTGCTGGTTGGATTCCGCGAGCATCGCGAAACCGGTCTGACGGCAGGCGTAGACGTCGGAGTGATCACCGAAGATGTTCAGCGCGTGAGAAGCAACGCAACGCGCCGAAACGTGGATCACGCAGGGGAGCAGTTCGCCCGCGATCTTGTACATATTGGGGATCATCAGAAGAAGCCCCTGGGACGCGGTGTAGGTGGTGGTCAGAGCACCCGCGGCAAGCGAGCCGTGCACGGCGCCCGCGGCGCCCGCCTCCGACTGCATCTCCATAACCTTGACTTTTTCCCCGAAAATGTTTCTTGCGGGGCCGCCGAAAATGTTCTTATCGGTCGCGCTCCAGGTGTCGGTCACTTCTGCCATGGGGCTGGAAGGAGTGATCGGGTAGATGGCAGCGACCTCGGTGAACGCGTACGATACGTGCGCCGCGGCGGTGTTGCCGTCCATGGAAATCTTTTTTCTTTCGATCGCCATTTTTCTTCCTCCGTTTATTTTTTATCAATCTGATAAGGATCACAAATTAATCCAGATAGCATTATAACACACCCGTCCCGAAAAGTAAAGGGGTTTTCCTTCCCTTTTTCCTAAAAAATACGCGCGCACGCGTGAAGGGGTTCCCCTCTCCCCGGCGCGCCGTTTTCCGGGTACGTTCCGTGCCTTGACAATTTCTTCTTTTTCAGATATTATAGAAGTAGAATGTTTCATAATCGTTTTCTCCTTTCTCCGATCCCCCCTGCCATATTGACAATATTTGCCAATTGCGGTATAATCGGGGTGACGGATTTTGTACCGTTTTATGAAAGGAGAAAATGCACTATGAAGCGGCGCAGTATGCTTCTTCTTTCTGCCCTGCAATCTCTAAGTTGACCTATTCCGATTTAACGATAAGCGGTGATTCGTCGCAAAGAATATGTTGCGTAAATGGTTCTTAAGGAGTGAACGATGATAAAAAAAGCCCTTCTGGTTCTGATTATTGTGTGCCTTTTCGCTTTTCTTGTCGGTTGTGAAAAGCAGAAAAAAGGGGAATATGCCTCTTTGGTCGATTCTCAAATGGTTATTCCTTCGCCGGCTCTTGCCGAAAAAGGGCGTTCAATCATACAATCCTTTTTTTCGAAAGAAACGGATCTGGAAGGTCTTTCTTTTGAGGTTCTGTTCCGGGATTACGATTTGCGAGACTATTTGCGTTATGAATCGTTTGAAGCTTTACCGACCGCAGAAATCATAATAGACGGAACTGCTTATTCGGGGACGCTTTTTTCAAATCCGCCCTATAAGACGGATTACAGTATGTACAACACCTATCCTTCCCTCTCTTATAACACGTCCTTTGGGTGGTTTTGTCTTGATCCGGAAGGAAACCTTGCTTCTTTGGGCAGGACAAGATCGCTCGCGGATTCTACCATAGTTTTATCCCAAAATGATTGTCTGAAAATAGCAGAGGAGTTTTTCGCCGCATACGTCCCGTATGTTGACGCAAGCGATTATTCGATCACCGTTTCGGAACAGGAAGACTCGACGCGCGAAACCGGAGCATTTGATTTCACTTTTACGAAGGTAATTGATGGCGTCGATACTACAGACTATGCCGTGATTACTATCCGAAAGAACGGGCAAATCACACTTTTTACAACGTCTATGATGGGGCGCGTTCAATTGAATGAAATACCTTTCGACGTCTCTGCCGTGAAAGGTACGATCGAGAATAAGTTTCGCGACGCAGTCGGCATATATGAATCGCTCTTTGATTCAGTCGGGTACGAGATTCTGGGTTTGCAATTAACGGTTCTGAAAGACGGTACCCCGGCTCTTGTCGTTACTGTATTACCAACTTTGGTTGAGATCGTCGACGGGTATACATGGCACTATTCCGAATTGCGGTCCTTTATTGTCAGAACGGTTGAATAGCAAACTTTTCCCGATACTCTTGTATCCCCCGCCGGGCGTGCCCGGCGGGGGTTTCCGCGCCGTTTGAACGCGGCGCGGGGACGGTTTTTTCATTTCGCGGGTGCGTTCTGTCCCTTGACTAATTCCGGTTTGTCTTCTATAATTAAGTTGAAACAAAACGTCAACGGGAGATCGTTATGAAGTTGCGCGCCTTTTCTTTCGTATTGCTCCTCGTTTCGGCGCTGCTTTTGCTCGCGTCGTGCGATCCGTCGCAAAAGACCGCGGACGGATCGACCGCCCCCGCAACCGAAGGGCCAACCTACACGCTCCGCGCAAACGACGAAGGAAAAACCGAAAACGGGCGGATCGAGGCGTTTTATACCGACGACGCGCCGGGATCGGTCACGGGAGACGCGGTCGCGAAATACGTCGCCGAAGGTCACGCCACCGGTTTGCTTTCAACGCTTTGTTCCGATTGCGACGAGGTCGCGTCGGTCCCGGTCCTCGGAACGTACCTTGAAAAGACCTCGCTCTTCGTGTGCCTGTTCCAAAAGCAGGGCGAGTTGATCGGGACGCACGCCGTCGCGGTCGACGCCGACGGAAACGTGACGGGGGAACTCTGCGACCTGCTCGGAGATACCGTCGGAACGCCGCTTGCCGACGCCGCCTGTTTTGAAAGGATCTCCGCTTGCCTCTCTCTGTATCCCGGTTTTGAAATGCAGGGCGTCGTATATCGGGAATACGGGGTTTCGACGGTTTATCCCGTCGGGAAAAACGCGGGGGACGATCGGGTTCTGTATTACGATAACGAACCGACGGAGTTCGGGCTGGTGGAGCCCTTCGCCACGATCGAAGACGGTCGGGCGGCGTTCGACGCCTGGCGAGATTTCCGGGCGGGCGAGATCAAAAAGATCCCCGTGTACGAATGGACGACCGTCCCGTCCTATCCCACCCGCAACTATCTGATGCAGAGCGCGGGTATCTTCGACAGCGACTGGCAATTGCTCGTGCCGCTGCTGAACGCGGACGGGCGGGAGAACGAATATATCCTGCTTCTGTGTTACCGAAAAGACAGGTTGATCGCGGAAACGGTCATGCGTCTCTTTAGCGACGGCGCCCGCGTCGTCAAAGGACGCGTTTCCGACAAAGATACGGATACCGGCAAATACGTCGGGCTCAACGGGATCGACTACGCGTCGGCGTGCCGCCGGATCCTGCCGTCCGACGGTACAAACGTCAGGGGGATCGGCTTCGACGGCGAAAACTATTTCGTCGTTTACCGCTGACCTCGGATCCTCTCTTCCGGGAAAGTGAACCGGCGCAAACGTTTCGTTTGCGCCGGTCTTTTTCATTTCGCGCGTCGGTTTTCCCTTTTCTCTTGACAAACCGAAAGGACTAAATGTATAATAACCATATATACGCACACCCGTCATAAGAAAGGCAAAAAACATGGACTACCGTTTTTCCTCGGCGTTTGCGAATCTGGCGCCGTCCGCGATCCGCGAGATCTTGAAAAACGCAGGCGATCCCTCGGTGATCGCCTTTGCCGCCGGCAACCCCAACGCCGCGTCCTTCCCGCTGGAAGACATCCGGCAGTTGACCGCCGACATCCTTGACAGAAACGGCCCCGCCGCCCTGCAGTACGGCACGACCGAGGGCTACACCCCTCTCCGGGAAGCCGTTGCAAAACGCCAGAAAGAACGTTTCAAAGTCGGGCGCGATTTCGACGACGTGCTGATCACCTCGGGCGGTCAGCAGGCGCTGGAACTGGCGTGCCGCGTGTTCTGCGATCCCGGCGACGTTGTGATCGCGGAAGATCCGAGTTTCATCGGCGCCCTGAACGCCTTCCGCGGCGCGGGGGCGAAGGTGGTCGGCGTGCCGCTGGAAAACGACGGTATGAATATCGCCCTGCTCGAAGAGAAACTGAAGAGCGAGCCGCGCGCCCGCCTGATCTACGTGATCTCGAACTTCCAGAACCCCGCCGGGATCTGCACTTCCCTTGCCAAACGGAAGGAGATCTACCGCCTCGCGAAGCAGTACGGCGTGATGATCCTGGAAGACAACCCGTACGGGGAACTCCGCTTCTCGGGCGAGGACATCCCGACCATCAAGAGTATGGACGACGACGGGATCGTGGTCTACGCCTCGTCGTTCTCGAAGATCCTCTCGTCGGGGATGCGCGTCGGGTTCGCCGTCGCGCCGAAGCCGGTGATCGCCAAGATGACGGTCTGCAAGCAGACCGAGGACGTGCACACCAACCTGCTCTTCCAGATGCTCTGCCACCGCTTCATGACCGAGCGCGATTTCGACGCGCACGTGAAGACCATTCGCGAACTCTACCGCAAGAAGTGCGAGATCATGCTCGGCGCGATGGAGTTCAGTTTCCCCGCCGCGGTCTCCTATACGCGTCCCGAGGGCGGGCTCTTCGTGTGGTGCACCCTGCCCGAGAAGATCGACCTGCTCTCCTTCGTGAAAGCCGCGATGGAGAAAAAGGTCGCCGTCGTGCCCGGCACGGCGTTCGCCACCGACACCCGGCAGTATACCGCGCACTCCTTCCGCGTGACCTACGCCACCCCGACCGACGAGCAGTTGGCGCAGGGCGTCGCGATCCTCGGAGACCTCGCGCGCGAAATGACGAAATAACGGAGACGTGACATGATCGGAGACTTGAAAACGGTTTTATCGGGGGTGCAGCCCTCGGGCAACCTGACCATCGGAAACTACCTGGGGGCGATCAAGAATTTTTCCGCGTTCGCGGGGGAATATAAGCCCTTCTATTGCGTCGTCGACCTGCACGCGATCACCGTCCGGCAGGTCCCTGCCGAGTTGCGCCGCCGCACCTACGAGACGTTGGCGCTCTATATCGCGTCGGGGCTGGATCCCGAGAAGAACGTCCTGTTCGTGCAGTCGCACGTTCCGGCGCACGCCGAACTCGGTTGGATCCTCGACTGCTACACCATGTTCGGGGAACTCTCGCGCATGACGCAGTTCAAGGATAAGAGCGCGAAACACGCCGACAATATCAACGCCGGACTGTTCACCTATCCGACCTTGATGGCGGCGGATATCCTGCTCTATCAGGCGGATCTGGTGCCGATCGGCGCCGACCAGAAACAGCATCTGGAACTCGCCCGCAATATCGCCGACCGCTTCAATCAGGTCTACGGCGAGACCTTCACCGTGCCGGAACCCTATATTCCCGCCGCGGGTATGAAGATCATGTCGCTGCAGGAACCGACCCTGAAGATGTCGAAGTCCGACCCCAACCCCAACGCCGTCGTGCGTATCCTCGATCCGCGCGACGAGATTCTGCGCAAGTTCAAACGCGCCGTCACCGACTCGGGCGCCGAGGTCCGTTTCTCGCCCGATAAACCCGGCGTCTCGAACCTGATGACCATCTATTCCTGCTTCTCGGGCAAATCTTTCGACGAGATCGAAGCCGAGTTCGCCGGCAAGGGCTACGGCGACTTCAAACTCGCCGTCGGCGAAGTTACCGCCGACGCCCTTCTCCCCGTGCAGAACGAGTTCAATCGCCTGATGGGCGATAAAACCTACCTCGAAACCGTCATGAAGTCCGGTGCCGAACAGGCGTCCTACTACGCCCGCAAAACGCTGTCCAAGGTTCGCCGTAAGATCGGGTTCGTGAACTGAAGACTACGAAGGATACGCGCGCTTTCTTGTAAGAAAGCGCGGCAAAGAACTTCAATATGG
>CACYZS010000076.1 GCA_902778985.1 uncultured Ruminococcus sp. | reverse complement strand
TTTTCTCCCTTTTCTCTTGCTTTCCTTGACGATCCGTGCTATACTGTATATACAATAAGCGGAGAAAAACTCCGTCGAAAGGAGAGCATTATGTCCAAAAAAACCACGTTTAACCTCAAAACTCTGATCCTCTGCGCGATCATCATCGTCGGTCTCGTCCTCACCATCGTCGGCTTCGTCGGGAACTTCCTGAAGGCGGACGGACAGATCGCCGGCTTCGGCGGCTCGTCCACCGTGAAACTGTCGGATCTGGATAAGGACTTCGAGGGCTTCACCGTGACCAACATCTTCGCGTGGGTGACCTTCATTCTCGCGATCGTCGTGACCGTCCTCTTTGCCGTCGCGAAATTCCTCGGGATCAAGGAACTCAATATGATCGTCGCTCTCGCCGGTTGCCTGACCGTCGTTGCCGCGATCCTCGTCTTCATCTTCGCGATCGTGATGGCGAGCAAGAACAGTGCCGAAGGCTCGCTTGCTTCCCTGAAATACACGATCTCCGCGGGTCCGATCCTGATGCTCGCGGGCGGTCTTCTTGCCGGCGGCGCCGCCGCCGCTTCGGCGAAGATCTGAACCTGAAAACGGCGCGAAAAACGCGTTCTGACAGTACCCGAAAATCGGCGTCCCGGACGGGGCGCCGATTTTTATTTTTTATGTTGCTTTTTACGGGAAGATATGTTATACTATTCTCGTACGCGGAGAATTGCTCTGCCGAAAGGAGTTCGTTATGGCCATTACTTCCACCTCGGAAACGTCCAAAAAACTCGCCCGGCTTTTTGCCGTGCTGATCGTCCTCGGTCTGATTCTGACCGTTCTGGGCTATTTCGGTCCGATCGTCAAGCAGTCCGGCGCCGCCTTTGACAAGGGTCTGTCGATCACCAAACTCAAAGAACTGAACGAGCAACGCTTGAAAGATGAAGACCCCGCTCTGAAGGGGCTCGGCGGTCTCAAGGTCTTTGCCAACGTGTCGTTCATTCTCGGGATCGTGACCATCGTCTGGTTCGTTCTTCTGTGCGTTCTGTTCATCGATAACCCCGAACTGATCTACATCGTGATCGGCGGGCTGACGGTGCTTTCCGCGATTATCGTTTTCATCTTCACGTTCATTATCCTGTCGAACTTCAAGGGCGGCGCCGTCTCCTACGTGTTCGGGTACGGCGGGATCTTCCTGCCGCTCGGCGGTCTGCTCCTCGGCGGCGGCACCGCCGGCATGGCGCTCACCACCCCGAAGATTGAGATCCTGCACCAATAATAAGGAAGGGAAGCCGTCACGCCGTCCGGTACGACGGAATGAATTGCGCCCTTCGGTCGCGTGAATTGCCGCACGGCATCTGCCGTGCGGCATTGTTTTTGCCAAATGAACACCTCATACGGCGTTTCACGCCACCGATCCAGTCGCCGTCGAAGACCGTTTGCGCGTCGCTTACCGGTTCGTTCCTTCAAACGAGTCCTTTGGGCAACACCACTTCACGGAAACGCCCCACCGGGGCGGTTCCGCTCGCTAACCCCTCAAGGGGAAGACAAGAGGGATAATCGCTCAAAGGCGGGGCAACCGAAAAGGCGGCGTCTATAGAACCCGCGCAACGAGGCACGAGTTGCGCTAACTTCATTCCCATAATGAAGTTCTTTGCCCCGCTTTCTTTCAAGAAAGCGGGCGTACCCCTTTTTCTCTGTTGACTTTCCCGAAAGAAAGGGGTATAATCAGTAGAGGAAAATCAAAAGAAAGGGGATCCGGTAGGGAACATGGAACAAGAACGTAACTCCCACCGTTTTGAAGGCGAGAGCGACGCGGACTTTCTGCTCCGGACGGCGCTTGACGTTGCGGCGCTGACGCTGCGTTCGGGCGGCGAGATCCATCGCGTCGAAGAGACGATCCAACGGATCTGCGCGGCGTTCGGCGCGGAGCACACCGAGGTCTTCGCGATCCATTCGCAGATCATCGCGTCGGTGCGCATGAAGGACGGCGCCTACTCCTCGCAGGTGCGCCGCATCTACGAAACCGACAACCGTTTTGCGCGGCTCGACCGGATCAACCAGATCTCCCGCTCCCTGTGCCTCGGCAAACTGACGCTCGAACAGGCGCAGGAAGAGATCGCGCGGGTGAAGGGCATCGCGCCCTATCCCACGTGGATGATCCTGCTCGCTTCCGCGTGCGGGTCGGGCGGTCTTTCGTTTCTGTTCGGGGCGGGGATCCGCGACGCGCTCTGCGCGGGGTTGGTCGGGTTTCTCGTCACCCTGCTCGGATTTCTGATCCCGAAAAACGGCAACGTCTTCCTTGAAATGGTGCTGCGGTCGTTTGCGATCGGGGTTCTTTCCCGCGCGCTGGTCCTGATCGGCGCGGGGCAGGACGCCGGCATCATCATGATCGGCGCGATCATGCTGCTTGTTCCCGGCGTGTCGTTTGGCAACGCGATGCGCGACCTGCTCGGCGGCGACACCCTGTCGGGCACGCTCGGCATCGTCCGGAGCATCCTGCTTGCCGCGTCGATCGCCTTCGGTCTGTTCGTCGCGACGGCGATAACGGGAGGTGCGGTGCTATGATCGACTTCCTGATCCTGTTTGCCGCGGTCATGGTCGGCACGTTCGGCTTTGCCGTCATTTTCGGCGTCCAACCCAAACACCTCGCCCCGGCGACCCTGCTCGGCGGCGTGACCTACGCGGTCTTCTACCTCGTGGATCTAGTCACGCCCGACCTCTTCCTCTCGAACCTCGCCGCCGCTTTCTTTGCCGGCGTCGCCGCCTTCGGGCTCGCGGTCTTCTACCGCACGCCCGCCGTCACCTTCAGCGCGCTTGCCGTGATCCCGCTGGTCCCCGGTAGCGCGTTATATTCCATGATGTACGGACTGATCGCGGGCGACTCGGCGCGTTTCCGCGAACAGGGCGGCGTGGCTCTTCGCGTCGGTCTCGGCATCGCCGCCGGGATCGTGTTCAGCAGTACCGTGATCGGTCTGATCCGCCCGCACCTGCACCGCTTCGGCGCCCCGAAGAAGAACGCCGGACAGGGGGAAGACAAGAAATGAAGAAAACGCCCGTCCCCCTTGCCCCGACCGACGGGGAACTTGAAGCGATCGAACGCGCGCTCGGCTATACCTTCCGCGACCGCACCCTGCTCCGGCAGGCGTTCACCCGCCGCTCCTATACCGAAGAATACAAGGCGAAAAACAAGCGTCCCGCCCCCGTTGAGTGCAACGAGGTCCCCGAGACGCTCGGCGACTCGGTGCTCTCCGCCGCGCTCCTGACGATCCTGTTCCGCCGCCACGGCAAAGTGACCGAACGTGGGTACGAAGCCGACTTCGACGAGGGGGTTTTCACCGAAATCAAGAAAAACCTCTGCGACAAGACTGCGCTTTCACGGATCATCGACGGTCTCAAAACCGCGGACGGGACCCCGTTCGCCGCCCTGCAAACCGTCTCGGACGGCGACCGTTCGAGCGGGAACTACAACTCCCCGTCCCCGAAAGAGGACCTGTTTGAGAGCATCGTGGGCGCCGTCGCGCTCGATTGCGATATGGACTTCTCGGTGATCGTGCCGCTGGTCGAACGGCTCGACGATCCCGAACGCCTGACCGTCGCCATTCCCCCAAAGAACCCCGTCACCCGCGTCAAGGAACTCTGCGAAGCGAAGAAGTGGTCCTTCGACTATCCCGAGATCGGGCGCACCGGTCCCGACCACGACCCGGTCTTTACGTTCGGATGCACCGTCAACGGCGAACTGCTGGGCACGGGGAGCGGCAGGAAAATGAAAGCCGCCAAAGCCGAAGCGGCAAAAGCGGCGCTTGTGAAATTAGGACTGTAAAAGCAAAACGAAAAAGGCACGCCCGACGGCGTGCCTTTTTCATTGATGGGGAAGATCATCTCGGACACGAAAGGAGAAGCGTGCCGGCGCCTTCGAGCGTCGGGTTTTCGACGCCCGCGGGGAGCAGGACGCTGTCGCCCGCCACACAGTCGACGGTCTCGCCCGATCCCGTGACCGTGACCGAACCGTTCAGAACCAGCAGATGCGTGAAGCGGTCGGCGGGGACGGAGAGGGCGGAAGAACCCGAGAAGTCGAGCCGCGCGACCTCGAAATAGCGGCAGTTGACCAAGGTTTTCCCCGGGAGCAGGGGCGAACCGCCCTCGAAGCGGATCGCGTCGCATTCGCCGTCGGCGAAGGGACGCACCACGTCGAGCGCCTCCTTGATATGGAGCGGGCGGAGATTGCCGTCCTTATCGCGGCGGTCGTAGTCCCAGACGCGGTAGGTCGTGTCGCAGTTCTGCTGCACCTCGGCGATCAGGATCCCGCCGCCGATGGCGTGAAGCATTCCCGAGGGGATAAAGAAGACGTCGCCCGGCCTGACAGGCACGCTTTTCATGATCCCGTCGTACTTCGTTTCCGCGACGGCAAGCGAGAAATCCGCGCGCCCGACGCCGTCGGCAAGTCCCATCACCAGTTGGGCTCCGGGCTTGGCGTCGATCACCACCCACATCTCGGTCTTACCGTTTCCGACGCCGTGCGCCTTCGCGTACGCGTCGTCGGGGTGTACCTGCACCGAAAGGGGACTCTCGGCGTCGATCAGTTTGATCAGCAGGGGAAAGGTCCCGCCGTCGTAGCCCGGCGCAACCGCGTCGAGCCCCATTTCGGCAAGGCAGTCCGAGAGCGGGAGCCCCGCGCCCTCGCCGTTTTCGACGAGGTTGGTCGCCCCGTCGCGTACCGAGAGTTCCCAACTCTCGGCGATGGCGTCGAAATCGGCTTTTTTGCCGAAGTCGTTTTTGAGCCGCGTGCCGCCCCAGATGGCGGCTTTCGGGATCCCGGTCAGTTTCAGCGGATAGCGTTTCATCTCTTCGACAAAACCTCGTTCTCGTATTTCTTGACTTCGTTCAGCCAACCTTCGCGTACCGGCACGCCGGACACTTCGCAGAAGTGATCCCACACGTCGGCGAACGGATAGAACTTCAGTTCTTCGGCGAGCGCGAGCCGGGTGGTGTAGTCGCCCGCCAGTTCGGCGTTCTTCAGCGTTTCGACCGGCGCGAGCAGCGAGCGGAGCAGCGCCTTCTGCATATTGCGCGTCCCGATCACCCAGGCGGCGACGCGGTTGATCGACGCGTCGAAGTAGTCGAGCCCGATGTGCGTCCGCTCGACCAGACCCGTCCGGGTCAGGGCGTCGGCGATGGCGTTCAGTTCGTCGTCGAAGATCACGACGTGGTCGCTGTCCCAACGGACCGGGCGGCTGACGTGCAGGAGCAGTTCTTTGGTGTAGAGCAGAACCGACGAGATCTTATCCGAGATGACCTCGGTCGGGTGGAAATGTCCCGCGTCGAGCGTGTAGGCGATGCCGCGCGACACGGCGTAACCCATCGAGAATTCGTGCGAGGCGACGGTGTAGGACTCCGCCCCGATCCCGAAGACCTTGGATTCGAGCGCGTCGAGATGGCAGGCGGGATCGAGTTTCTCCGCGATCACCTTGTCGAGCGCCTCCGCCATCCGGCGGCGCGGCGCCTCACGGTCGAAGGGGATATCCTTGTACCCGTCGGGGAACCAGAGGTTCATCACGCTCTTGGTGCCGAGCGAACGCCCGAAATACTCGCTGATCTTCCGGGACTTTTTGCAGTGCTCGATCCAGAAATCGCGCACGGCGGGATCGGCGGACGAGATGGTGAAGCCGGTGTCCGCCATCGGGTGCGAGAAGCAGGTCGGGTTGAAGTCAAGACCCATGCCGCGTTCCTTCGCCCATTCCACCCAGGACGCGAAGTGCTTGGGTTCGAGGTCGGGAAGATCGACCTTCTCGTCGGTGTCGGCGTAGATGGCGTGCAGGTTCAGCCGCATCTTACCGGGGATCAGCGACAGCGCCTTGTCAAGGTCGGCGCGCAGTGCTGCCGGGGTGGTCGCCCGCCCC
>CACYZS010000075.1 GCA_902778985.1 uncultured Ruminococcus sp. | reverse complement strand
GCACTGTTCGCAGAAGCCGTTTTCATCGAGTGTCTGCGGCTTGAAGTATTTTTTGATATAATGCGCCGCGAGGTTCCATTCGCTATGGCTGATATGTTCCGGCATCGCGGGATCGTAGCCCTTGGTGTGACAGCCGCAGCACTCGTTAATCCACTTTTTCAGGCGCGGGATTGCTTGGATATACTCTTCGCCTTCGTTTTTTCTGTGCTTCATTGTTACGCCTTCTCGCTTTCGTTCAAAAACCGAACGGAAACGCTCTCGATTTCCGTGATCTCGCACTCGACGCCGATCTTTCCGACTTCGCCTTTGAACAGAAGCCCGCTCGAAAAGAGAGAGCAATACTGCATATAGATCCGGAACGCGTCTTTTTCGACGCGGTCGGCAAAGGCGGAAAACGCCAAATCCGAGACCTTTTTCCGAACCCTCTTCTGAAGCGAGACGTGTTCCCAGACGCTTGCGGGATCAAAGTCCCGGATCTGCAGAAGTATCTCGCAGGGCGGCGTTAAAAACAGTTCTTTGCCGTGTTCGTCGGTCTTGTAGATCCCGTCGGGGAAAAACAGTCGGACGCCGTTGCGAACGATCTCGACACGTCGGAGTTCCGTATCGTGGAACGCGTATTCCCGGACGGTTCCGGTCATAAACTCTTCTATGCTGACGGTTTGGTCTTTCATCTTTTCCTCCTGACGGTTCTTTCCTTTATTATACCGTTTGTTCCTGTTTCTGTCAAGTTTGCCGCCTTTCGGTTTCCTTCACTTTTTTCGCTTGCGAAAAAAACTTCACTCGGCGCTTACGCCGTCTTCACTTTGCCGCAGGCAAAACACCACTTCGCGGTGCGACCGCGCGCCGCGAAACTTCGTTCTAAAACAGGGGGGCGGTGCATAGAATATACCAAACTACCGAAGGAGAAACGCTATGGACAAGGAAATCTACAGGGGCTTTCGCGGGGTGAAGGACGTCGCGCCCGACGCCGTGCGCGGGGAGTGCGTGATCGACGTCACGCTGCCCGATTATCAGGACGAGATCCGAAGGATCTACTCGGCGTCGGCGTGCGTGCTGCCGAGCGGGAAGTACGTTTCCGGGGGCAAAGCGGAGTTTGCCGGGACGGTCCGGCATACCGTCCTCTGCGGCAACGCGGACGGGGGCGTATCGGTACTGTCGCTCCCCGGCGACTACCTGCTCTCGTTCCCGGTGCCCAACGGGTGCGATCCGGTGCTTTTGCCCGTGATCCCGGACGCGCCGGTCTGCCGTTTGATCGGTCCGCGCCGCCTCTCGATCCGGACGCCGCTCTCGGCTCCGGCGCGGTGCTACGAACCCAAAGAGAGTTCCCCTGCGCTCCCGACCCTGACCGCAGATCCCGACGTGATCCCCCTGATCCACCCGGTCGAAACCCACCGCACCGGGGTCCTCTCGCTTCGCGACGTACGGCTCGACGACGTGATCCGCGTCGACGGGGAAGCGAAGGTACTGTCTTCCGAGGCGGCGGCGTGCGTGCGCGACGTGACGCTGACTTCGGCGGGGGTTGAGGTGCGCGGGGAAGTCTCGGTCACGCTGAAACTCGACCGGGGCGACGGCGTGCCCGCGACGGTGCGGCGGACCGTGCCGTTCTCCGAGGCGATCCCGTGGGAAGGCGAACCCATGACCGGGGGAAGCGCCTCGGCGTGGGCGTGCGTGACGTCGCTCGACGCCGCGTCTGCCGACGGGGAGCGGGGGAGCGAGATCACGCTTGACCTGACGCTGGATCTGTGTGCCGAGGCGACGAGTCCCGCCGAAGGCGAGGCGCTGGTCGATCTGTTCTCCCTGAAGGAGCCGACGGTCGTTTCGCGCGAGGGGATCGGCGTGACCGACGTGTGCTTCTGCGGCGGCGGGATCTATACGCTCGAGGGCGACGCAGAGCGCAGCGAGTGCAACTGCGAGGACGCGATGACGGTACTCGGGGAGTCCGCCGTCGTGTCGGTGGAAAGCGCCTCGCTCGGGGAGAACGGGGCGACCATCACGGGCGAGTGTCGGGTGGATGCCACGGTCGGTTCGCCGTCCGGGGAACCCGAGGGCGGGAACGTCTATTCCGCCGTGCACTTCCGCTTTCCGTTTTCGGTGACGGTCCCGGTCCCCGTCGCCTGCCGCGACGCCAAAAAGACCGACGTGACGGCGATCCCGCTCTCGGTTTCGGTGCGGCTCGACGCTTCGCGGCTGTTGGCGTCGGTCGAAGGGGCGTTCACCGTCCGCTTGTCGAACCCGGACGAGGTGACGGTGGTCTCGGGCGTTACGCGGGGAGAGGGCGCCTATCCCGAGCGGGCGGCGGGGGAGATCGTCGCGGTCTACCCCGAAGGGGGCGAGACGCTCTGGGAAATCGCGGAACGCTACGGCGTTTCGCCCGCCGCCGTCGCGCGGCAGAACGGACTGCCCGAAGGGGTGCAGAACGCGCCCGACGCGCCGGACTCGCTGGACGGCGTGGTCAGATTGCTCATCTGAGGAGAGCCGGGGCTTGCATCTGCAAGCCCCGGCTCCATGATATATTGCGTCGGGGACGCAATAGGAAGGTTTCCGAGCATACGCCGTAGGCGTATATCATCCGCATCAGCGGATATCATACCCGCAGGGTATATCATATCGCGAAAGCGATATATCATTTTCAATTCTCCCCTTGCATTTCTATTTTTTATATTGTATAATTGTATTATGAAATAGAATGCGCGGACTGTACGCCTACGGGCGGGCGCGCGCAAGGAAAGAGGGGGCAACGATGGAACGGATCTATACCATCCCGGTCAACGAGGCGTTCGACGACTCGCGGGACAACCCGGACGTCGGCTGCCCTCTCTGCACGCTCTACCGCAAACTCGAAGAGGACGAGTTGTCCCTGATTCTCGGGGCGTCGATGATGGAACCCGACGTCCGGATCCGCACCAACCGCGAGGGCTTCTGCCCGACGCACTTTACCGCGATGCTGAAACGCAAGAACCGCCTGGGACTGGCTTTGATGCTCGAAAGCCACCTCGCCGAACTCGCCCCCGCCGTCTTCCCCCACGGACTTGCCGCCCTCGGCGGGCGCGAGAAGACCGTCGCGCGGCTCGCGGAACTCGAAGGGGACTGCTACGTTTGCTCGCGGATCGATTTCAGCCTTTCGCGCATGATCGAGACGGTGGTCCTGCTCTACGAAGAGGACGCGTCCTTCCGCGAGAAGTTCCGCGCGCAGCCGCATTTCTGCCTGCCGCACTACCGGCGTTTGCTCGCCGTCGCGCGCGACCGCCTCGGCAAGAAGGTGCGGGCGGAATTCAACCGCGAGATCGGGGAAGTCGAAGAAAGATGGTTCTGCTCGCTTTCGGGCGACGTGTCGGCGTTCTGCCGCTCGTTTGATTACCGTGCGGAAGAGCCGCTGACCGAGGAACAGAAAACGGCGGTCGAACGCGCCGTCAAAGGATTATCCGGGCTGGAAGGAAGAGAGGTCAAACCGTGCTGATACTGGAAGTGAAGGTCAAACATTTCGGTTTGCTCGACTATTTCGAGGTCAAATTCGGTGACAAACTCAACGTCATCGAGGGCTCGAACGAGTCGGGGAAGAGTACCCTTGCCGCCTTTATCCGTTTTATGCTCTACGGCTTTACGCCCGATCCCGCCGGACTGGAAGAGCGGCGCAAGCGGACGAGTTGGGAGACCGGGACCGCCGAGGGCGAGATGACCGTCCTCGTCAAGGGAAAGCATTACCGCATCGACCGCTATTCGGCGATCGTGCAGGAGAACGGGCGCGAGATCTTCCGTGACCGCACCCGCGTCGTCAATATCGACGAGGGAAGCCTCGTCACCGAGAAGGACGCCGGAGAATACTTCCTCGGCGTGCCGTCCGACGTCTTCTCGAGTTCCGCCTACATCAGCCAGATGGACGATACCCACGTCGGCGAAGAGAAGATGCGCGAGACCATCTCCAACCTGCTCTTCTCGGGGAGCGAGCAACTTTCGGTCGACAAAGCCGTCGCCGCGATCAACGCCCGCCGCATCGCCGAGACCGAGGAGCACGGCGTCGGATCGCGTACCCTGATGGCGCGCGCCGAAGAACTGATCGCCGAGGAACAGCGGACGGTCGAGATCACCGAAACGCTGCTCGACCGCGAAAGCGAACTGGTCGAGAACCAGAAGGAGCGCGAGAAGATCGAGGGCGAGATCGCGAAACTCGAAAAACTGAAAGGCAGTTTCCGCGCCATCGCCCTGCTCAACAGTTTCGACAAACTGCATACCCTCGAACAGGAAGAACGCCTGCTCCGCGCGGAAGAGGCGGAGTTCCGGATGAAACACACCGGGAACAACTTCCTTCCCGACAATTCCTACCGCACCGAACTGACCATCAACCGTCGCGTGACGGCGGACGCCTACCGCACCTATCGCGCGGCTGCGGACGAGTATAAACAACTGAAAGAGAAGATCGAAGGGGAGCGGGAAGAGGAAAAACTGCTCCACCGGATCGACCGTCACGGCGGCGACGCCGTGGTGTCCCGCGAGGTCCGCGAGGCGCGCAAGAGCGGGCTGAACGCCCTGCTGCTCATGATCCTCGCCTTTGCCGCCGCGGTCTTCCTGCCCATTCTCGGCGCGATCCTGAAATGGAAGCCCGGCGTGGCGCTCTACCTCGTGTTGGCGGGCGTGGCGCTGATCGGCGGGGGGATCCTTGCCCTGATCTATCACAAACGCTTCACCGACGCGCGCGCCTTGGCGGGCGAGTACGGGTTCCGTTCGGCGGCGGCGTTTGCCGCGTTCCTTGCCGGGAACACCGAGCGGCGGGCGGCGATCGCCGAGCGCGAACAGGCGCTCCGTCACGCCGAAGACGTGGTCGACCGCACCAAGAAGACCTACCTCGCGACCTACTCGTCGCTCTCCGCGACGGCGGCGCGTTGGGGCCGTTCGCTTCCCGAAGCCGGGACCGGCGCCGCGATCGACAAGATGGTCGAGGAGATCGACGCGATCCTGGCGGCTCAGGCGGACTTTGCCGAGCGCGAAAAGACGCTCGCCGCGGAACTCGCCGCCCTGAGGGGCAAACTGTCGGGCGAGAACGAGGAACATCTGCGCCATTCGCTCTCCCCCGAGTTGCAGAATATGCTCTGCGATATGTCCTTCGACGCGCTGCTTGACGGGATCAAGGTGCGCAACGAACGGAAACAGGAACTCGAAAAGCACCGGCTCGACCTCGAGGACGAGATCGCCGGGCTTCGTCAGGGGGCGTCGAACCCCGTCGAGATCCGCGAGAAGATCGCGATCCTGCGCGACCGGATCCGGGCGGCAAGCGAATTAAAACACGCGCTCGATCTGGCGTATTCCGCCGTTTCGGGCGCCGAAGGCAACCTGCGCCGCGAGATCACGCCGCGCCTGTCGGCGTACGCCGGGCGCCTGATGTCCGCGATGACCGACGGCAAGTACGGTCAACTCGGCGTCGACCAGGATCTGTTTTTGGATTTCGCCCGCGAAGAGGGCGACCGCTACTCCGCCGAATACCTGTCGGGCGGTACGCGCGACCTTGCCTACATCGCCCTGCGGCTTGCGTATATCGACCTGCTCTATAAGAACGAGAAGCCGCCGCTCTGTTTCGACGAGAGTTTCGCGCACCAGGACAACTTCCGCGCGACCTGCACCATGCGCGCCCTGCGCGAACTGGCGGAGGACGGCGTGCAGAGCATGATCTTCACCTGCCGGAGCCGCGAGTCCACCATCGCGCGCGAGGTCGACAGGAAGTATCACCACATCAAGATCGAGAAACTCCGCGCCGATCAGGCGCTTGCCCAGATCGAAGCCGAGCGCGCGCGTAAGGAAGCCGAAGAGGAGCGCCGCCGCGCCATGGCGGAAGCGGCGAGAGCCGCGGCGACCAACCCGCAGCCCGCGCCCGCGCCGTCGGTTCTTCTGCCCGGGATCGATTATCCCGAGACCGAGGAGGAGCATCGCGCCGCCGAGGAAGCGCGGATCGCGGAAGAACGCCTTGCCGAGGAGAACGCGCGCCGTCTTGCGGGCGGTGACGAAGAAGCGCTCTTCGACGAGGATCGCGCCTCGGGACCCGAACCCGAAGCGGAGACCGAAAACGATCTCTTTGAAGGGGAGAACGCTGCGGACGGCGTGACCGAACCCGAAGAGGAAACGGTCGGGACGCCCGACGAGGAAGTCGAAGAAGAGATCG
>CACYZS010000074.1 GCA_902778985.1 uncultured Ruminococcus sp. | reverse complement strand
GTAGAAGTAACGGAAGCCGTCTTTTTCGTCCCATTCCTCTTCGACCGGCTCGACCGTGATGGACTGCGTCGGGCTCTTCAAGGTCATATAGATCCGTTTACCTTCCGCCGCGCGGATGCTGTTGATCAAGAACCGGCAGTTGAAACCGATCGCGATGTCTTCACCCTCGTGTTCACACTCCATTTCGTCGTACACGTAGCCGTTGACCGAGTTGGAAGACAGGCTGAACGTGTTGCCCTTAATTTCGATTTTGACGTATGACTTTCCGTTGCCCTGAATCTTCTCTTCGGCGACGAGGTTGGCTCTTTCCAGCCCTTCCATCAGCCGTTCGCGGTCGATCTTTACGAAGATATCCTGCGCCTTCGGAAGAATGCGCTGATAGTCCATATACTCGCTGTCGATCATACGGGTAAAGAAGACCATGTCTTTCAGTTCCATGATCGCGTGTTTTCTCGAAAGGTAGATCTTCGCCTCTTCGTCCTTATCGGGCAGGATGCGGATCATTTCGTTCAGAGCGTGACCCGGAATGATGAACGAGAAGTGGGTGGAAGAGATACGTCCGATATCCTGAATGTCGCTTTCCACGTGGCATTTGGAGAGCGTGTAACCGTCGCAGGATACGATGTCCATTCTCTTGCCCTCGACTGTGAAAAACGCGCCGCAAAGCATCTGACGGCTGTCCTGTTCGGCAATCGAATGGAGCACTTTGCCGATCATGCGTTTGAGTACTCCGGCAGAGACCGCAAAACCCGTGTCGCCCGACAGTTCGGGAAGATTCGGAAAGTCCGAGCCGGGAAGCGACTGCAGCGAGAAGGAAGACGCGCCGGCGGAAATGTACGCCTTGTGATCGTCGCCGATCTCAAGGGTGATCTCGTCTTCACCGAGCAGTTTGACGATCTGCAGAAGCCGCTGCGCGTTGATGATGCAGTTTCCTTCCTCAATAATAGAGATCGCCTCCACCGTCGTCCGCATACCTTTGTTCATATCGTACGAGGAAAGGCGAACGGAGGTCTCTCCGATGGTTTCAATCAGAATACCTTCGATCGGAGTGATGGTGTTTTTACTGGAGACTGTGCTCATCGTAGGGACAAGTCCTTCAAGCAGCGCGGGTTTTGAAAAAATAACCTTCATGGTCGTTCCTTTCCGCCGGACGGTACCGGTCTTTGGCTTTGTTTATCTGAATGGAATTTGCAAACGCAAGAAAAAGAAAGAAATAAGGGATTCAGCAGAAGTAGTAGTAGGGAGTGTGGAAACGGTGGACAACCCGTAATCATAAGACGCGACGCACTTTCACCGTCTCTTTTTTCTCCACCCTGACCTTGTGGATTGCAGTGGGCTCACGCGGGAGAAAAGTGGAGAAAAAGGAAAGGAAAAAAGTCGAACGGGAGAGGGGAAATATCCACCGTTTTTTCCACCGGAAACCAACGTGGAAAAAGCGGGGTTATCCACAGACGAAAGTGGATAGATCAGTACAGTATCAGATCAATTTCTGATCTCGTCCATCATGCCGTTGACGAACGCGGAAAACTCGGGATCGGTCGCCATCGCTGCCTCGACTTTACGGAACGCCGCCATAATGGTCGCGTGGTCTCTTTCAAAGATCTCGCCGAGGGTATTGAAGGAGACGTCGGAGAGTTGACGGATCATGTAAATACAGATGTGACGGGCGTTGACCACGTTCGCGGTCCGGCGTTTTGCCCGAATGTCCTCGACCGGGATATTCAGGCGTTTGGAGACCAGGGTGATGATCCGGTCGACCGTGACGTCCACCGGTTCGTTGCCCGAAAGAATGTCGGAGATCGCGCGGCGGCAAAGATCGGTCGTGACGGGAGAGCCGGTCAGAAGACTGATGGCGGCGATCCGCTTGATGGATCCCTCGATCTGACGGATGTTGTTCTGCAGTTTGGTTGCCAGATATTCGACCACTTCGCTCGGGATTGAGATCTTCAGGTTTTCCGCTTTTTTATTGATAATTGCGGTACGAAGTTCGAAACTCGGCGGCTGAATGTCGGCGAGCAGACCCCAGATGAAACGGGTCAGAAGACGGTCTTCAAGCGTCTTGATATCTTTGGGCGGACGGTCGGAGGTCAGAATGATCTGTTTGCCGTTCTCGTAGAGCGTGGAGAAGGTGTGGAAGAACTCTTCCTGCGTCGATTCCTTACCGGCGATGAACTGCACGTCGTCGATCAGAAGCACGTCGGCGTTGCGGTAATGCTGACGGAAACGGTCCTGCGTACCGTTTTGCAGGCTGGCGATCAGTTCGTTTGTGAACTCTTCGCTCTTCTTATAGACGATCTTGCACTTTGGGTTCTTGCGTTTGATCTCGTTCGTCACCGCGAAAAGCAGGTGGGTCTTACCGACGCCGCTCGGACCGTAGATGAACAGTGGATTGTAGGTTGAAACGTCCATCTCGTCGTTCTTGTCGGGCGAACTCGAGTAGAGCGCAACCGCGCGGCAGGCGGCAAGAGCGAACCGGTTGGATTCTCCTTCGATAAAGTTCTCAAAGGTGTATTCGTCGACGATCGAACTGCTCTCGATCGCCGCCTCGGGATCGATCTTTCTGGGTTCGGGATCCTCGGGGAGAAGCGGCACGGTCTTCTTCTCTTCGGGTTTATCCTTGATCTCCGGGATGTGGAAACCTTCGCTGTCTTCCCGCGACTCGATCACGACCTTCACGTCGAAGCCGACCACCTCGCGAAGCGCGTCACGGATCGATCCGGCGTGACGCTTGGCGATCAGATCCTGCTTGAAGTTGCTGTCGGTCGAAAAGACCGCGGTATCCCCGTCAAGGGAGACCAACTGCAAACTCTTGAACCACAGTTCGTAGATGGTGGGCGTGAACTTCTGTTTCAGTTGTTCGAGCACCGCAGAACCGATATCTTTTAGAGTATCCATCGGGCGTTCCTTTCCCTTCGGCTTCCTGCCGTCGTCTTCGCGCGTACTATAATTTATACTTTAATGAAAAATGTTTATATTCTATTGTACCACATAGATTAATAATTTTCAACTATGTGGATAAATTTTTTTCAAAATTCACAAGCCGAAATACCGCCCGGCTTGCAAAACGGGGAAAAGCGTGCTATAATGGGCGTCAGGGGGAAAAACGACATGAAAGTTACGCTCTGTATCCCGCTCTATAACGAAGAGGCGATCTTAGCCGAGACGATCGACACCGTTTCGGCGTATATGACCGCCGCTTTTCCCGATCATTTTGAGGTCATTTTCATCGACGACGGCTCGACCGACAACTCCAAAGCGATCCTCGAAGAACGCTGCTCCGGCCCCGTCCGCTACCTCTCCTATCAGCCCAACCGCGGCAAAGGCTGCGCCGTCCGGCAGGGAATGCTTGCGGGGGAAGGGGACTACATCATTTTCACCGACTGCGATCTTGCCTACGGTCTCGACGTGATCCCCGAGATGGTCGCCCTCTTCGACGAGCACCCGGAATACGACGCCGTGGTCGGCTCCCGCGTCAAACACCCGGAGGGCTACGCCGGCTACTCTTTTCCCCGGAAAGTCGTCTCGAAAACCTATCTCTCCCTGCTCCGTCTCTTTGGCGGGTTATCGCTCTCGGACTCGCAGACCGGACTGAAAGGGTTCCGCCGCGACGTCGCAAAGCGGATCTTTGCCCTGTGTGAGGTCGACCGCTTCGCCTTTGACTACGAGGCGATCAAGATCGGTCAAAAGTGCGGTTATCGCTTCGGCGAACTGCCCGTGAAGATCGTCAATCACCGCCCGTCCACCATCCGTTTCTTCCGCGACACCCGCCGGATGCTCCGCGACGTCGGCAGGGCAAAAAAACGGATCAAAAAACTTAAAATTGACTGAAAACAAAGAAATTTTCACGACCACCCCCTGGAAAGAAGACGCCCGCTTTCCTTACCGCGACCTCCCCTGATACGGTCGCGCCACGAAGAAAGCGGGGCAAAGAACTTCATTAAAAATGAAGTTAGCGCAACTCATGCTTCGTTGCGCGGGCGGTCAGCCCGACTGCCGGGGTTATCTTTACGTATTAAAAACCACGCCGCCTGCCGTAATCGGCAGGCGGCATCGTTAT
This sequence comes from uncultured Ruminococcus sp., assembly GCA_902778985.1. Lineage (GTDB taxonomy): Bacteria > Bacillota > Clostridia > Oscillospirales > CAG-272 > UBA1740. The sequence goes on along the minus strand of CACYZS010000074.1, from coordinate 6,410 downwards.
ATAGGGAAAGCAAACCGTGTTTGTTTTGACTATAGAACCGCAAAACGGCGTCAGTCCGAAGGGGGACGCCGTTTTGCATACTTCATTATCCCCATAATGAAGGTCTTTGGGCGCTTTCTTACAAGAAAGCGCGAAGAAAAACCTCTTCCGGCGTCCGTTGCAGCCGGACCTTACCCTTCCTCTTCGGTCAGGATCGGTTTGGTTAGTATTCCTTCTCTTGTCAAGCGGTACGAATCGGTCCACTTATCGTCGCCGCTGCGCGAGAGTCAGGGTGTGTTTTCCGGCGGCGGGCGCCCCGAGCGCGAGGCGATAGGGCGGATAGATCACCCGCCCGACAGGGGCGCCGTCGAGCGCGACCGTAACCAGCGCGCCGCGGTAGTGCGGGACCACGAGCGACAGTTCTCCGCCGTTTGACGCAAACGGGATCTCGTATCTGAACGCGCCCGAGAAGAACGGGAACCCGATCCGGGTAATATCGTCGAAGCCGACGAGGGCGCGCTTCTTGATCAACCTGGTCTCCTGCCCGTTCACCTCCACACCGAACTCCCCGAGCAGATACGTCCGCTCAAGCGAGGTGCGCTTCGCGTAGGGAAGCGTCACGACGAGAGTGTTCACGCCGCGTTTCACGGCGGGCAGCGCGACGCATTGAATGCACCGATCCACGTAAAACCCCTCGGATTTCCGGTCGACCGGGGCACCGTTCCACTCGATCGTCGCCACGTCGGCGTCCTCAAGCGCCAGGGTCGCGGCAGGCAGATCGACGTCGGAGAGCACCGTATAGCGGAGCGTCACGATATGCGTCGGGACCTCGGGCGGCAGCACCCAGGGCTGCGCGGTCGACCCCAGCGCGTCCCACCGATCGCCCTTCAGCCAACCCAGTTCGCGACGGAGCAGGGTATCGATCCGAAGGATCTCGGTCTTCGGTCGGAATTCGCCCCGGTCAAGGGCGTACTCCGCGTAGTCCAGCACCAACGCGTTTTGCTCCGCAAGGGTGTAGGGAACCACGTCGGGGAGCGAGATAACAGAGGCGGGCCTGGCGGGCGCGGGGGCGATCGTCTGCCCCTGATCGGCGGCGTCTGCGGGGGTCAGTTTGACGAGCAAACTGTCGCAATCGTAGAAACGGCGGGTGAAAACCGTCTTGTTCCCGACAAGCGTATAGGAGAGCGGGGAAATATCGCCGGTCGCGGTGTCGTAGAGGGTCGGGCGGAAGCGCCCGTTGACCGTCACCGTCACGTCGGCGCGGGTCGCGACGTCCTTGTTGTAGGGATCTCTGCCCTGCGAAAGGAACAGCCAGCGGCAGTCCCCGTCCTGACGGAGTTGGGAGATCAGGCGACTCGAGAGCGACCCCGACGCGTCGCGCACTTCGATCTCGCGCACCGATTCCAGCGCGGCGAGCAGGTCGCTCTTTTCAAACGGAACGACCTCGGACTTTTCCCACAGTTCCCGTCCGCGCGAGGAGGGCAGGGCGTTTTCGTAGAGCGGCGCTTCGCCGAGGAAGAGCAGGCGCCCGCCCTTCTTTTGGAAGGCTTCGAGCCGTTCGAGGGTGGTCGAGCGCAGGGTCTCGCACCCCGGGACGATCACGACGTCGTAGCGCATTTCTCCGACCGGGAGCGGCGCGTCGGCAGTCGGGCAGAGCGAGGGCAAAAGAGATTCGGAAATGAAGTCGAAATCGACCGTGCCGAAGAGCAGCCAGTCGGTGAGAGAGGAGAAGCGCTTCTCGAGTTTTTCGCGGATCGCGTCGGTCTGCTCGGCGGGGCCCCAATGGAGCCAATAACTTTCGACCGGGTGGATCACGCCCACGCGCACCAGGGGTTTGCCGCGCGTCAGAGCCGTCGCGACGCGCGCGAAGTGATCCTCGACGGCGCGGTATTCCTTATACCACGGGGACTGATAGTTGATCGAGGCGGGGTAGTCGCGCTTGGCTTCGCCTTTCATCGACACCCACGCCAGATGCGGGACGCGGACGGTCACGCCGAGGGCGGCTTGCCAGTCGCCGTGCAGTTTGTGCCCGCGGAAATCGTAATCCCAACCGGTCACGCCGTACAGTTCGCTGATCATGCCTTCGCGCCCGTACTGGTGGACGGCGGACTGCGCCTGCTTCGCCGTCGTGAACTCGTGGCGGGCAAGCAGCATATCGATCCCGGGCAACTGGAAGGCGCGGTAGGAACGCATCGCCTCGCCGAGCGAGCCGGTCTGGCTTTTCAGCGTCGGTTCCTGCATCATGTGCCCGGTCAGCATCAAGCCGTTCCGTTCGCACCACGCGCCGATCTGGTCGGCAAACGCCGAAGAGAAGCGTTCGGCGACGTGGTCGTGATAGAGGTAGCGGATCCTCGACACCCCGTCGGGCTTCTCCCAGATCAATTCGGGCAAATGGTCGAGAAGCGACACGCCGTAGGCGGCGGAAAAGGTTTCTTCCAGATCGTCGGAAAACGGAAGCGTCACGTCGTGGTCGCTCTTGGCGTAGGGCAGCACGTTTTTACGCGTGAACTGCGGTTCGTCGGTGAAGATCGCGGGAACGACGTTCCCGAAGGACTTTTGGAAGCGGCGGCGGTAACTCTCGTGCGTCACCTCGATAAAGCGGGCGACCGCCTTCGGATCGAGGGTGTTCAGATAGGTCTCGTTATTGAACCAGGGGTTCTCGCGCGGCGTTTCGAGGTAGGCGTAGCGGATCTCCTCGCCCGGGTTCGGCTCGTCCGGGTCGTTCTCCGCGAGCCGCCGGTAGGAGGCCAACTCGCCCCGGTCGTTCAGACGGACGGCGTAACGGGCAAGCAGTTTCCCGTTCCCGGTGCGCGTCGCCAAGGCGCTCGAATCGGTCAGCACCTCGCCGCTTTCGCCCTCTTGGTAGGGGGTTTTGGTAAACAGAAGGGTGCGTTGGCGGTATTTTTCGTCCTTGGTCACGATCCCGCCCGCGGCGCCCGAGGGCCAGCGATCCTCGTCGTAGAGCCAGGCGAGCATCCCTTCCTTTTCGGATTTGTCGATGCACGCCCCGATCATTTCAAAGAACTCGTCGGAGAGGTAGGGGGTGTCCAGCCCCGTGCGGACGTGCATATGCGCGCCGCCGAAGCCCATCTCCTTCATCACGTCGAGTTGACGAAGCAGTTCGTCCTTTTCCAGGCGGCAGTTCCACGCCCAGAAGGGCGCGCCGCGGTACTCGCTCGTCGGTTCGCGGAACAGTTCGGGCGAAAGCGTCTTTTCCCGGTTCTTCTTGTAAAGCATCACGTTACCTCGTTGGTTTGTCATTCACCGAATTCAACGCGGCGCACCGCCAGAGTCTTGCCGGTCGCTTCGTCCAGGTCGAAAAGCGCGCCCTGCGCGCGGAACGGTCCTTCCGCCTCGGAATAGGAGTAGCGGAGCCGCGTCTTTTGCCGGGCGGTCATCACCTCGGCTTTGACGCCGAGGACGCCGCCGGTACGGCCGCAGAACCCGACGTCCGAAATATAGCCGGTGCCCATCGGCAGCACGGTCTCGTCGGCGGTCGGTACGTGCGTATGGGTCCCGTAGATCGCCGAGACCTTGCCGTCCAGGCGGAACGCGGCGGCGATCTTCTCCCCGGTCGCCTCGGCGTGCAGATCGAGCACCGACAGGTCGTAGCGCCCCGCTTCGCGGGCGAGCACCCGCTCGATATAGGGCACCGGATCGGGCGTTCCCGCTTCCATGAAGAGGCAGCCGAGCGCCGAGAAGACCAGGATCCGCCGATCGCGCGCCGGCAGGATCGTGTAGCCCGTGCCGGGCACCCCGTCGGCGAGGTTGATCGGGCGCAGCACCCGGTCGCTCGATTCGAGCGTCGAATAGATCGACTTTGCCGCCATGGTGTGGTTCCCGCCGGTGATGCAGTCGGCGCCGCCCTCAAGCAGAAGGGAAGCGTCCTTCGACCCGATCCCCGAAAGGAACCCGGCGTTCTCGCCGTTCACGACGGTAAAGTCCACCTTGTTTTCGCGTCGGAATTGCCAGAGCCGACGGCAGAGGAACTCGACCGTCGCCGGCGACAGCACGTCGCCGAGGACCAAAACACGAAGCATGGGCACACCTCCATAACTCAAAGAACAGACCGGGAGGGATATCCCCCCCGGTCGACTGGGATCCGGGAAGAAGCCCGGAGCAGATTATTTGGCGTAATCCGTATAACGGCTCTCGCGGATCACGTTCACCTTGATCTGACCGGGGTATTCGAGTTCGCCCTCGATCTTCTTGGCGATGTCGTGCGCGAGCAGTTTCATCTCGTCGTCGCCGATCATCTCGGGCTTGACGATCACGCGGACTTCGCGGCCCGCCTGAATGGCGAAGGACTTCTCGACGCCGTTGAACTCGGAGGAGATCTCCTCGAGTTTCTGCAGACGCTTGATGTAGTTCTCGACGTTCTCGCGCCGTGCGCCCGGCCGCGCCGCCGAAATGGCGTCCGCCGCCTGCACCAAGAGAGCGACGATGGACTTCGCCTCGACGTCGCCGTGGTGCGCCTCGATCGCGTGGATCACGTCCTTGCTCTCGTGGTACTTCTTCGCGACGTCCACGCCGAGCCCGACGTGCGAGCCCTCGATCTCGGCGGTCAGCGCCTTGCCGATATCGTGGAGCAGACCGGCGCGTTTCGCGAGCGTGGAGTCCACGCCGAGTTCGTCCGCCATAATGCCGGAGAGCAGCGAGACCTCGATCGAGTGACGCAGGACGTTCTGTCCGTAACTCGTCCGGTATTTCAGTCTGCCGAGCAGTTTGACCAGTTCGGGGTTCAGCCCGTGAACGCCGGTCTCGAAGACGGCTTTTTCGCCCGCCTGCTTGATCGACTGTTCGACGTCGCGCTGTGCCTTTTCCACCATTTCTTCAATACGCGCGGGGTGGATCCGCCCGTCGGCGATCAGTTTTTCGAGCGCGAGCCGTGCAATCTCGCGCCGGACGGGATCGAACCCGGAGATCGTGATGACCTCGGGGGTGTCGTCGATGATGAGTTCCACGCCGGTCAGGGTCTCGATGGTGCGGATGTTCCGACCTTCGCGGCCGATGATCCGTCCCTTCATATCCTCGTTCGGGAGCGAGACGACCGAAATGGCGACCTCGCTGACGTGATCGGCGGCGCAACGCTGGATCGCGAGCGAGAGGATATCCTTCGCCTTCGCGTCGGCTTCCTCACGGAACTGCGCCTCGTACTCGGAGAGTTTCAGAGCGGTTTCGTGCTGCAGTTCTCCCGAGAGTTTGTCAAGCAGTTCGCGCTTGGCTTCGTCGCTCGTCATACCGGAGATCTTCTCCAGTTTGACGGTCTCGGTCTCCTTCAGCGCGGTGATCTCCGCGATCTTATCTTCCGCTTCCTTGTATTTCTGCTGAAGGGCGACCTCCTTTTTCTCCATTCTTTCGAGTTTGCCGTCCAGATTCTCCTCTTTCTGGGCGAGCCGGTGTTCCTGACGCGAGATCTCGCGTCTGCGATCCTTGATCTCTGCGTCCGCGTCGTTCTTCAAACGAAGCACTTCTTCTTTCGCTTCGAGCAGCGACTCCTTCTTCCGCGTTTCGGCGGTGCGGATCGCGTCTTCGAGGATCTGTTTTGCTTCGGCTTGTGCGGAGGCGAGTTTCGCTTTTCCGCTGGATTTGAGGAACAGGTAGGTGGCAATTCCGCCGACGGTGAGCGCGGCGACCGCCACGATGATGTACCAGACAAAATCGGGCATTTCTTTTCCTTTCTTATTCGTATTTTGCGCGGGGGCGCGGCTGTACGCCGCCCGTTCGGATTCAACGGGGGCGCGCCGCTTCGGTTCGGCATCCGTCGCGCCGGGAAGACGGGTCTTTGCTCTATGTCCGCGGGCGAGGGTGGACGCCGGATGATTTGTGATGTGCCCGAACGCTCGGGCAGGGAAGTCTCCGCCGCCAGCCGTTCGTAGTAGTGCTTCACCTCGCGGAATCCGTACTTGTAGTACAGCGGCGTCACCGAGGAGAGCGCGCGGGCCCCCGCCTTTTCCGCGTGGCGCGCCAGTTCCAGGGATCCGGCGGTGGAGGTGGTCCCGATGTGGGCGATCACCGAGATCCGGTCCCCCACGGCGCCGATCACCGTTTCGAGCAGGGTCTTCCGCTCCGCCTCGGTCATGAGGATCATTTCGCCGCTGGATCCGCCGACATAGAGCCCGTGGACCCCCGCGTCGGCAAGCCGCTTCGCATGGGCCGCGACCTTCGCCGTATCGACGCCCCGCCCGTCAAAAGCCGTCAGCATGGCAGGGAAAATACCGGTGAGACGTGAGTTTTTCATAAGTGCCTCCGAAGGAGTGGGAATGAGGAGTGAGGAGTTAGGAGTTAGGAGTGGCTAGTGGTTAGTAGGCCGAGTAGACCGTCAGCGTGAATTCAGAATTCAGAATGAAGAATTAAGAATTGTTTCACGTGAAACATCAGCCAATTCCTCATTCCTAATTCGCCCTCTACTAACTGCTAACCACTAGCTT
>CACYZS010000073.1 GCA_902778985.1 uncultured Ruminococcus sp. | reverse complement strand
GTTGACCAACTCGGTACCGAGATCGTCGAGGATCAGCAGTTCCGCGTCAAGGTAGATCGCGCTCCGCTCGTCTTCCCCGTCCCGCCCGCTCCGGAAGCGGTCGTATTCGTAGGCGGCGATGACGTTCTGCACGCTCTCGTAGCGCACCTCATACCCCCGTTCGATGACGCGCCGCGCGATCGCGGTCGACAGGTGCGTTTTGCCGAGCCCCGTCCCGCCCATCATCAGAAGGTTGCCGTACTGCGGCGGCACGTTCTCGGCGAACTCCTTCGCCGCCTCGAGCGTCTTTTCCATCAGGGCGTAGTCCTTTTCGGACGAACGGTAATAATCGAGCGAGAAGTTCTCGAACGACTGCTTTTCGATCAGGTGTCCGATCCCCGACGCGCGGAAGCCCTCGTACATCAGTTCGCGCTTCATGCACGCGCACATTCTGGTCCCGTCGTAGCCGGTGTCCTGGCAGATCGGGCAGGTGTAGCGGATCTCGGTGTAGTCCCCGGGATAGCCGAGCACCTCGAGGATCGCCCGCCGCTCGGCAAGCAGTTCCTCGTTTTCAAGCCGCAGTTTTTCGACCTTTTCCCGCACGCCGTCGGGACCCGCAGCGGAGATCTCGAAGATCCGCTGTGCGGTCTTGGCGAGCGAGGCGTCGATCTTGAGAATCTCCGGGCTCTTCTCTTCCACCTCGCGGCGGCGTGCTTCCGCCGCTTCCACGGCTGCAAGGCGGCGGTCTGCGATCCTCTGCCGCACGTCCCGGATCTGTTCCGCAAGATATGCCATTGTGTAACTCCTTTCGGTGGGACAGCCTTATTTCTTTTGGTCGCTGTAACTTCTTTCAAGCGCACGGGCGAAGAAATCGCCGCTGTCGTACGTTGACGGGATCGGATCGTGTTTCGGTCCGCGGGAGGGGTTGGCGTTCTTCCCGCGCTCGGCGCGCTCGCGTTCGATGAAGCGTTCGACCTCTTCGACGCTGCCGGCGCACCCGGCGTCCTTCCATTTTTTCAGGATCTTGTCGGCGTAGGCAGACGACGCCTTCCCGGTCGCCTCGACCGTCAGGTCGTAAGCGATCCCGATCACCCCGATCGGGAAACCGTCGTCGGTCAGCCAAGCCGTGAAGCGTTTCTCCTCGGCTTTGGTCAGGGCGCGTTCGCCGATCCCGAAGAGTTTGCGGATCTGTCCGATCCCGCTCTCCGCCGCTTCCCTTCTGGAAATGTACTCTTCGAGTTGCGCGAGCGTTTCGACCCCCTCGGAGGCAAGCGAGAACGCCGTGCGTTCCGCGTAGCGGAGCGAGTTCTTCCCGCGGCGGTGACACCACGAGATCAGGGTCAGTACGTACGCCGGTTCGAGTTCGAGTTGTTCGGCAAGCCCCGCGACGATCCCGATCTCGGTGGTGTTGAAGGTCTTGCCGACGATGCGCTGCGCCTCGTCGATCATACCCGACAGATCGCGTCGGCGAATGATCTCCGCCGTTTCCTCTCCCGTCGCGGGAGCCAGTTCGTCGGCGGGACGGAGCGGCTTCTTTTTCGGTTCGTTGTCTTCCGGTTCGCTTCCGACCCCGTCGGAGAGGATCCCGGCTTCGCGCCAGTAATCAAGCGCGGCGTCCGCCCTGGCGGGCGAGACTCCGGCGTCGCGCGCGACGTGTTCGGCGCCGCGTTCCAGAAAGACCAGCAGGACGCGCAAATCGTCCGCCGACGCTTCGCGCAGAGCGATCTTGCCCGCGAGGCGGGGAACGGTGCCGCGGATCCCGTCGTTGACCTTCAGCGGGGCGCGTTCGGTTTTTTCCTGTTTCATAGCCATCACTTCATGCGGGAACGGATCCCGTAACTCAGCACCATCAGCGAGTCGCCGAGGTGCACGTTCAAAACGTAAACGTCGGGGAAATCGTCGAGTTTCAGTTCCATGTTCGCGAAGTTCCAGATGCCGCGCACCCCCGCCTTCGCGAGCCGCGCCGCCACGTCCGCCGCCGCCTCTTTCGGCACGGTCAGGACGGCGATCTCGGGCTTTTCCTTTTCGCAGAACGCCTCGAGTTCCGAAACATCGAGGACCGGGAGATCCGAAACCGTCTTCCCGATCACGTCGGGGTTGACGTCGAACATCGCGATCCGCTCGATCCCGCGGCGCTCGAACATATGGCTCGCGGCGAGCGCGCGTCCGAGGTTGCCCGCCCCGACGATCACGGCGCGGAATCCGTCCTCGGTGCCGAGGACCTCGCCGATCTTGCCGTAGAGGAACTTGACGTTATAGCCGTACCCCTGCTGTCCGAATCCGCCGAAGCAGTTGAGATCCTGCCGGATCTGGCTGGCGTTGACTTCCATCATCTTCGAGAGTTCGCCCGAACTGATGCGGTAGATCCCGAGCCGGAGCAGTTCTCCGAGGTACCGGTGATACCGCGGGAGACGGCGCACCACGACGGGCGAGACCCGCGCGCGAAGATCGCCCTCTTCGCTTGCGCGGAGCGACTCTATCTTGTCTTTCTTGTTTTGGTTCTTTGCGTTTGCCATATCGGTTTCCTTTTTCGTATCGGTATTTCGCGTCAGTCGTCAAGCGCCGAGGCGTTCAGGGAACTGTCCCGGAGATTGCCCGCCAGATATTCGCGGTACCCCTGCGCCGCGATCATCGCGGCGTTGTCGCCGCAGAACGGCAGAGGAGGGATAAACAGTTTGACCTTGCGCCGCTTCGCAAGAAGCGACAGTTCTCTCCGCAGGTGCGAGTTGGCGGCGACGCCGCCCGCGACCGTCACGGGAAGATCGGGATAGCGGTCGATCGCCATACCCAGTTTTTTCGATACCGCCCCGACGCAAAGCGCGGTGTAGCGCGCGGCGAAGAGCGCCTTCGGGAGCGCCTCTCCCGTCTGCTCCAGATGGTGAAGCAGGTTGATGGCGGCGGTCTTCAACCCCGAGAACGAGAAGTCGAGCGTCTCGCCGGGGAGCGCCGGAGACGGAAGTTTCATCATCGGATCGCGCCCCGCTTCGCTCTTCTCGTACTCCGCGAGCGTCAGAGAATCGGTCCCGGTCGCCTCCCGGAACCCCTCGGCGGCAAGTTTGTCGAAGGCGGCGCCCGCCGGGTATTCCAGACCGATCAGCCGTCCGATCTTGTCGAACGCCTCGCCGATCGCGTCGTCGCGGGTCGAACCGACCGTCTCCCAGTCGGTGTAGGTCCTGACGTGGTAGATCGAGGTGTGCCCGCCGGACAGAGCGAGCGCGATGAAGGGCGGTTTCGGGACCTCCCCCGCGCCGGCGAGGTACGCGGCGGCGACGTGCCCCCGAATGTGATCCACGCCGACCAGGGGGATCCCGTTTGCCGACGCGAGCCCCTTCGCGAAGTTGACCGCGACCAAGAGCGCCCCGATCAGACCCGGGTGGTCGGTCACGGCGATCAAGCCGACGTCGGAAAGCGTTATTTCCGCTCCGTCGAGCGCCTCGCGCGTGATGCGGGAGATGACCTCGACGTGCGCGCGGCTCGCGATCTCGGGGACAACGCCCCCGTAGAGCCGATGTACCGGGATCTGCGACGCGACGATATTCGAGCGTACGAAGAGTTCCCCGTCGACCTCTTCCACGACGGCGGCTGACGTCTCGTCGCAGGAGGACTCAAAGGCAAGAATGAACATAAGCGATTATTTCTCCTTCGGGCGCGCCGCCGTCATGACGAGCGCCGCTTCGATGGGATCGCGGTAATAGTTTTCGCGTTTCAGTACGGGCGTAAAACCCGCCGAACGGTAGAGCGAGATCGCCGCGGCGTTGTGTTCGCGCACGTCGAGCCAGAGCGTGTCGGCGCCCCTCTCGGCGGCTTCGGCAAAGAACGCGTCGAGCAACCGCCGCCCGTACCCCGACCGCCGCTTTTCGGGCAAAACCGCGAGCCGGTAGAGTTCGCCCTCGGGCGGGGTGAACCCGGCGAGGAGATACCCGACGGGAAGATCGTCCTCCCAGAGCAGAAGCGACAGGGTGTAGTCCGCCGCGAGGTGGCTCCCGAGCGCCGCGTCGGTCCAGGGAACCGAGAAGAGCGACGCTTCGAGATTTGCGAGGGTCTCGAGGTCTTCCGCCGTCGCCCGGCGGATCACGGCGTTCACCTGTCCATCTCCGAAACGAACTGTTTTAAGAACGCGCGGAACTCTTCCCCGGTCTCGGGATGGGAGACTCCGGCGACGACGTTTGCTTTCAGGAACCCGACCTTCGACCCGAGATCAAAGCGTTCGCCCTCGAACTCGAGCGCGGTGACGCCGCCCGAGCGCGCGATCTTCGCCATCGCGTCGGTCAGTTGGATCTCGCCGCCCGCCCCGGGGGGCAGCGCGTCGATGACGTCGAACACGTCGGGGGTGAGCAGGACTCTGCCGAGTACCGACAGATCGGAAAACTCCTCGCCCGGTTTCGGCTTCTCGATCATATCGTCGCAGAAGAACGCGGCGGGATCCCCCTCGATCGGGGATACTTTCAGCGAACTGTACTTTTGGAGCCATTCGGGGGAAACGCGTTTCGCCCCGACGACGGGACGCCCGTATTTCTCGTAGGCGTCGATCAACTGTTTAGCGACCGGGGTATGCGAGAAGATGACGTCGTCGCCGTAGAGCACGACGAAGGGTTCGTCCCCGACGAACGCGCGCGCCCGCCCGACGGCGTGCCCGAGCCCCTTGGCTTCCTTCTGGCGAAGGAAGGTGACGTTCGCAAGATCGGCGTAACGGCGGAGCGACGAAACGACGTCGGTTTTTCCCTTCGCGTTCAGCGCCGCCTCGTATTCGGGGGAATAGTCGAAGAAGTCCTCGATCGCGTCCTTGTCGCGTCCCGTGACGACGAGAATATCGGTGATCCCGCTCTTCGCAGCCTCTTCGACGAGACAGGCGATCGCGGGGAGATCGACGATGGGGAGCATTTCTTTGGGTACGGCGTGCGAGATCGGGAGCATCCGCGTCCCGAGCCCGGCGGCGGGAATGACCGCTTTCGTAACCTTTTGCATAGCGTGATCCGTCCTTTTCCGGGAGCGTTTCTCCCGCGTTACCCGGGCGCGCGCCCGGGATAAGGGTATATCGACCTAAATTATATTATACACGTTTCTCTCTTTTCCGTCAAGTGCGGGCGTCGGTTATTTTTGGTTGCGGCGGGACTTGCAAAACCCGGGACGGTTGTGCTATACTGGAAAAGGGAAAGAAAAACGAAAACGGCAGGGGAAAACGCTATGGTGACCGAACGCGACGTGTTCCGGATGATGGAGAGTTTCGCGATCCCGCGGAACGCAAAAGTGAATATCCGCGCCTCGATCCACTCGATCGGTGGGATCGAGGGGGGCGCCGACGGGCTGATCGACGCCATGAAGCACTACCTTTCCGACGGGCTTCTCCTGATCCCGACGCACACCTGGGCGACCGTCAACCGGGAGAACCCGACCTACGACGTCAGACGCACGCCGCCCTGCATCGGGACGCTTGCCGACGCCGCGGCGTTCCGTCCCGACGGGTTCCGCTCGCTCCACCCCACCCACTCGATGACCGGGTTCGGCAAAGAGGCGGAATCGTATCTGGCGGGCGAAGAAAACGCGAAAACCCCGACGCCGGTCGGGGGCGCGCTCTCGCGGCTCGCCGAGGAGGGCGGATACGTCCTGCTCGTCGGGGTGGGACTGGAACAGAACACCTTTCTCTGCGCCGTCGACGAGATGGCGGAAACGCCCTTCCCCGGGCACCTTTCGCGCTACACCTTCGACATCGGGATCTACGACCACGCGGGGCGTCGGATCCTCGACCGCGGCTACCGCTGCCACGAGAACGCCGGCGGCTCGCGCGGCTTTCCGCGTTTCGAGCGCGCGTTTCGGGAGACCGGAGCGACCGAGACCGGATCGCTCGGGCTGGCGCGGGTGATCGCCGGGAGTTGTTCCGCGATGGCGGACGTGATGGGGCGCGTGCTGGCGCGCGCCGACCGCGATCCCCTGCTTTCAAACGAAGAGATCACGGAGGACCTGTACCTTGACTGACGGCGGAGAACTCCTCTATTACGAAGCCCTCTCGCCCGAAACGGCAGAGAGGATGCAAAAGGACGAGTGCGACCGGCGCCTGCCCCCGTACGCGGCGCAGGACGGCGACGCGATCCGGCGCAAGGACGTGGAGATCGACCGTCCGAACGTCTGGCGCACCCCGTATATCCGCGACGTGGACAAGATCCTGCACTGCCCGTTCTACAACCGCTACGCCGACAA
>CACYZS010000072.1 GCA_902778985.1 uncultured Ruminococcus sp. | reverse complement strand
GTACTCTTCCTGCGGGATCCGCGCAGGGAGCGCGAGGATCGCGGGAGTAAAGTTTTCGTCGAGGTAGTACGCCAAAAGAAATCCGACCGCAGCGCGGCGGGTATAGGGGAGAGGTGATTCGAGCCAGCGCTTGATCGGCGGGAGCGCCTCGGCGGGACGCTTTGCGAAGACCGCGGGGCGGAGAATATCGGTGACCGCCCAGTTGTCGGCGTAGGGAAGGAAGGCGTCGAGGTACGCGGGCACTTTAGACAGATCGCGTTCGCGCCCGATCAGGATCGCGTGGAGCAGGTTTTCCTCGAGCGTCCCGTGCGGGAGCGCGGCAAGGAACGCCGCCGCCTCGTCGCCCCCGATCTCCTTTGCCAGCGCGCGGAGCGCGGGCAGCCGCACCCCGAGAACGGTTTCGCGCGGGACGGTCGGGATCAGTTTGGCTTGAAAGTCCGCGTAGGCGGGATCGGCAAGCGACGCAAGTCGCGCGGAGAGCATTACTTTTTATCCTTTCCGCCCGAGATCAGTTGCCGGATCGCGCCGACCGCGCCGAAGAGCACGCCCGCGATGGGCCAGACGATCCAGGTCTTTCCCCAGTCGCCCGAGAGGAAACTCCACGCCAGATACCCGGCGATCACGATGCACCAGTAGGTGGACGCGAGCGCCTCGTCGGCTTTGTCCTGCTTCTTCTGCTCCTCGGAGACCTCGATCTCGGAGAGCAGGAAGGTAAAGCCGCCGCGGACGATCGCAACGTGCACGATGGAATAGACGCCGCCCCCGAGAACGGGGAAGAGCAGAGCGGTGAAGTAGAGGGCGACGGAGTCGGACACGCCCATACCGCCCGCGACCGAGATCGGAAGGACCGAGAGGATGCAGAGGATGATCCCGACGGTCAGACCTACGGCGTAGGTGTGATCGTGGCCGCTGCGCTTTTCTTTGAGCATACCCGAAACGCCGTAGGCGGTCTCAAAGCCGTCCTTGGCAAGGAAGGAGTACTTGGCTTCCCGGAGTCCCGCGCCGATGAAGAGCGCGACGCCCGCCGCGATAAGAAGGAACAGTCCCGCCAGCCCGATCGAGACGGCGGTTCCCTCGGCGATCCGTCCCGCCTCGGAGAACCCGAGCAAAAGGATCAGAAGGGCGGGGCAGAGGATGCAGAGCAGGACGCCGAGCGAGATGGCGCCCGCGTCGCGCCGTTTCATGGAAAGGAAGTCGTTTGCCTCTTCCATGGTGACGACGTGCTTCGCGCCGCGCTCCGGCGTATCGGTCGCGGGGGCGGAGTCGTCGGGTTCGATCTCGTCCTTCAGCAGGTAGTCGGTGCTGACGCCGAAGAGTTCGGCGAGCAGAATGACCTTTTGAAGATCGGGCGTCGCCTGCGCGCTCTCCCATTTCGAGATCGCCTGCCGCGAGACCGACAGTTTTTCGGCGAGGTCCTCTTGCGACCAGCCGTTCTTTTTCCGTTCGTTGATGATCTTGTCTGCGAGTATCATGGTTTCGTCTCCTGTGTTGATCTGCCCGGTACGGCGCCTTGCCCCCGGGACGATCTCATTCTACCACGGTCGGGGCGGGGGCGTCTACCAACCGGGGGTTGCAATTTGTTAATTTGCGGTTGCGTTTTGCGGTTTTTTCGGTTGCAGGGGCGGTTGCAGGCGGTTTTTATTCGCCCGCGTCTTCGGGGAGAAGCGACCGCAGATAGGTCACGATCTGAAAGTCGCCGACGATGCGGTACCTGCTTCTGTTGGCATAACCGATCAGAATTTCGTTGACGGCGACGACCTCAAAGGTCTTTATCACGCTGTTTCCATTATAAAAAACAACCTGATACAGCAGGCAAAGCGGCTTCTGCTTTCCGTGGATGATCACTTTTTGCATTTTCAGGGAGGCGAGCGTTGTTCGTACGTTCTCTACGATCTCGGGATCCGTGATCTCGTAGTCGACGTAGGACGTATTGCCCTGCGGATACTCCCGGATCACGATCTTGTCGGCTTCCGGCAGGTTTTTCAGAGGTCTTGTCGGGATCTCGTCCCGAAGCGCGATAAAGAGCAAAAACGCCAGCAGGGCGACGACGATCAGGGTAACGACGATCTTGGCTTTCATTCTTCTATCTCCGCGAGGTCCTGTGTGTCGGGGCGGTTTTCAAGTAAAGGATACCACAAAAGAGTGAGATTTGCAAGAGAGAGCGCGGTACTTTTCGCACCGAGGGATTGCGGGCAATCCCGCAAGGCGATATGTTGCTCCTCAACGCGATATACGCTTTGCGTGCGATATGTTGCGCGAGCGGAAACACTCGCCCGCGCGGCGAGATTAAACCGTCCGTTGATAAAATCAACCGTATTTGAACGACGCGGTTCTTGTATCGTTTTCTGGCGTTTGGTATAATAAAGACACAAGAGGCGCCGCTTGATGAAAATGAAAAGGAGAACTGCACGATGGATATTTCTTTGAGCGAACAACTGAAACGGCTGCGGAAAGCAAAGGGGAACACGCAGGAGGAACTTGCCGCGCATATCGGGATCACCACGCAGGCGGTCTCCAAGTGGGAGCGCGGAGAGGGGTATCCCGACATCACGCTGCTGCCCGCGATCGCCGCCTATTACGGCGCGAGCATCGACGATCTGCTCGGCGTCGGGAAAGAGGAACAAGAGAAGAAGAAAAACGTTTACCTCGCAAAAGACGACGAACTGTTCCGGCAAGGGAAGAGTGCGGAGCGGGTCGCTCTGATGCGGGAGGCGATCCGGGAGTTTCCGAACGATTTGGAGACGATTTCCGGTTTGATGTGGGCGCTATCGTCGGAAGATCAGGTGAAAAACGCCGACGAGATCATTTCGTGCGGGAAGAGAATACTCGACGAATCGACCGATAGCAGCCAGCGAAACGGAGCGATCCATTGTCTGTGCTTCGCGTATTATTATGGAAAAAAAGACGCCGAAAGCGCGATCAGATACGCGGAATCAGCGGGAACAAACGAGGTTTCGGTCAGCGATATGAAGGCTCGGTTCCTTGAGGGGGACGAGGCGGTCAAATATTGTCAGCAAAATATCCAAGATTGCTTTGAAAAAATCCGACTCAACGCCGAAATAATGTGTTTCAAGGGGAAATATTCACCGGAAGAGAGTATCAGGGTTTATAAGTTCCTGATCCAATGCTACGATCTGCTCTACTCGGACGGGAACTGTGGGTTTCAGCATTCGCGTTATGCGGATTTGTATAGCGAGTTGGCGAGGTCTTATCATCGGCTCGGCGACGCGGAAAACGCGATTGCCTTTTTCGGGAAAGCCGCGGAACACGCCGTTCGGTTTGATACTCGCAAGGAAGAGCGGTTTGCCTATACCGCGTTTATGGTCAACAAAGTCCGATGGTCGGCGCGAAACGAATATAAGAATTACGTCGAAAATCAATCCGGTTTGCTGTTAAAGCACTTGCAAAAAGACGAATATGCGGATCTGCTGAATAATCCCCGTATGAAAAAAATTATCGCCAAGTTAAAGCAAGTGGCGATCACGTAGGGGTTTTGAGTTGCGCTGCGGCGCAACGTTTAGAGTTATGGTGTTGCCGCTCGTTTGCGGGCGGAAAGCAGGGAAGACCGAAAAAGCGGCGGCTATAGAACCGCAAAACGGCGAGGAAGGAGCCTTTTCGCTTTTGTTCTCTTCCTTAATGAAGTTCTTTGCCGCGCTTTCCTTACCGCGCCCGCCCGTGGGTTGCGGGCGACGCCATCAAGAAAGCGGGCGTCCTCCCGTCCTCGTAAAAAAACTTCGCGCGCGGGGTTGCGCGGGGGCGCGTGATGTGCTATAATAAAATGTAATTTGAAGCAAAAGGCGGAACCGACGATGGAAAACAGGCACGACGGATACGTTTCCCCCCTCTCGACGCGCTATGCGAGCGCGGAGATGCAGGCGGTCTTTTCCGACAATTTCAAGTTCCGGGCGTGGCGGCGGCTCTGGATCTCGTTGGCGCGCGCGGAAATGGCGCTCGGACTACCCGTGACGAGCGAGCAGATCGCGGAGATGGAAGCGCACAAAGACGACGTCAACTACGAGGTCGCCGAGACGCGCGAGAAGGAAGTGCGTCACGACGTGATGGCGCACGTTTACGCGTTCGGCAAACAGTGCCCGACCGCCGAACCCATCATCCACCTCGGCGCGACCTCCTGCTACGTCGGGGACAACGCCGACGTACTGGCGCTTCGCGAGGCGTCCGGGATCGTTTTGAAAAAAGCGGCGCAGGTTCTTCGCAACCTGAAAGCGTTCGCCGTCAAATACCGGGCGCTGCCCTGCCTCGGCTACACGCATCTGCAGCCCGCGCAACTGACCACGGTCGGCAAGCGCGCCACGCTCTGGATGTACGAACTCGCATCCGATATCGAGGAACTCGAACACCGGCTCGACAAACTGCTCCTGCTCGGGAGCAAGGGCACGACCGGCACGCAGGCGTCCTTCCTCGAACTGTTCGGCGGCGACCACGAAAAGGTCAAGAAACTCGACCAAATGATCGCCGACGATCTCGGTTTCCCCGGCACGGTCGCCGTCTCGGGGCAGACCTACTCCCGCAAGGTCGACGCCAACTTCCTCGCCGTCCTGTCGGGATTTGCGCAGTCGGCGTATAAGTTCGCGAACGATCTTCGGATCCTGCAGTCGTTTGAGGAACTCGAAGAACCGTTTGAAACCCACCAGATCGGCTCGTCCGCGATGCCCTACAAGCGCAACCCCATGAGATGCGAGCGGATCTCCGCGCTTGCGCGGTACGTCATCGTCGACTCGCTGAACCCCGCGTTCACGGCGGGCACCCAGTGGTTCGAGAGGACGCTCGACGACTCGGCGAACCGCCGGATCTCGGTGTCCGAAGCGTTCTTGGCGGTCGACGCGATCCTGAATATCTACATGAACGTCACCTCGGGCATCGTGGTCTACGACCGCGTGATCGACCGTCGCGTCCGCGAAAAACTGCCGTTCATGGCGACCGAGAATATCCTGATGCGTTCGGTCAAGGCGGGCGGAGACCGGCAGGCGCTGCACGAACGGCTCCGGGTCCACTCCCACGCCGCCGCCGCGCACGTCAAACTCGAGGGCGGGGCAAACGACCTGCTCGAACGGATCAAGGGCGATCCCGCGTTCCCGATCAAAGCCGAGGAGATCGACGCCGTGCTCGATCCCGCGCTCTACGTCGGACGCGCCCCCGAACAGGTGGACGAGTTTATCGTCAGCGTAATCGATCCCATTCTCGCCCGCTACCCCGACGCCGGTCTGGTCGGCGAACTCAACGTGTAAGTTAAAGAACCATAGATAAAGGAGAACGAAATGGCAACTATTCTGGAGGGAATGTCCCACACGTTCAGCGAGTATCTTCTGATCCCCGGGTACACCGAACCCCGCTCGTGAAGTACCGTCCCGACGAGGAAGAGTCCCCGATCACCCTGAGTATCCCGATGGTCTCCGCGATCATGCAGTCGGTCTCCGACGACCGGATGGCGATCGCGCTGGCGAAGGAAGGCGGTCTTTCCTTCATCTACGGCTCGCAGAGCATCGAGGACGAGGCGGCGATGGTCGCCCGCGTCAAGAACTATAAGGCGGGCTTCGTCGTCAGCGACTCCAACCTGAAACCCACCGACACGCTCGCCGACGTGCTCGCGCTGGTCGAGCGGACGGGACACAACACCGTCGCCATCACCGAGGACGGCACCCCGACGGGGCGGCTGGTCGGCGTGGTCACCGGGCGCGATTACCGCGTCAGCCGGATGTCCACCGATCTCAAGGTCTCGTCGTTTATGACCCCGCTTGAGAAACTGGTGACCGCCCCCGCTTCGACCTCGCTCAAAGAGGCGAACGACATCATCTGGGATCACAAACTGAACTCCCTGCCTCTGATCGACGAGAAGGGAAGACTGTGCTACTTCGTCTTCCGCAAGGACTACGACGAGCACAAGCAGAACCCGCAGGAAATGCTCGACTCGAGCAAGCGGTATATGGTCGGCGCGGGTATCAACACGCTCGACTACGAGAAGCGCGTTCCCGCCCTGATCGCGGCGGGCGCCGACGTCCTCTGCATCGACTCTTCCGAGGGCTACACCTGCTGGCAGAAGAAGACGCTCGACTTCATTCGCGAGAACTACGGCAACGCCGTCAAGGTCGGCGCGGGCAACGTGGTCGACCGCGAAGGGTTCCTGTTCCTTGCGCGTGCGGGCGCCGACTTCGTCAAGATCGGTATCGGCGGCGGCTCGATCTGCATTACCCGTGAGCAGAAGGGCATCGGACGCGGACAGGCAAGTGCCGTGATCGAGGTCGCGGCGGCGCGCGACGAATACTTCCGCGAGACCGGTATCTACGTGCCGATCTGCTCGGACGGCGGTATCGTCCACGACTACCACATGACGCTCGCGCTCGCAATGGGCGCCGACTTCCTGATGCTCGGTCGGTACTTCGCCCGCTTCGACGAGTCCCCGACGCCGAAACTTCAGGTCAACGGCACCTACGTCAAGGAGTACTGGGGCGAGGGTTCCAACCGCGCCCGCAACTGGCAGAGATACGACCTCGGCGGCAAAGCCAAACTCTCCTTCGAAGAGGGCGTCGACTCCTACGTCGTCTACGCCGGCTCGCTCCGCGACAACGTTGCGAAGTCGCTCTACAAGGTCAAATCCACCATGTGCAACGTCGGCGTGCTGACCATTCCCGAACTGCAGAAGAACGCGCGCATCACGCTGGTCTCGGCGACCTCGATCGTCGAGGGCAGTTACCACGACGTCACTTTGAGAAGTACGGCGAACATCAAGAATTAAGACGAAAAAAAGGAAAACGGCGGCACCGATCGTGTCGCCTTTTCCATATCGGGCAGGGGACAAACCGAATAAAGGATACGGTACATGAAAACCTTTGAAAAAGTCAAATTCAACGGCACGTTCCGGGTGTATCAGCAAAGGGTGCTCGACAAAGCGGACAAATACCTTTTGGACGGACGGATCAACGTCGTCGCCGCGCCCGGGAGCGGCAAGACCATACTGGGTCTTGAACTGATCCGGCGGCTGAACGCGCCCGCCGTGATCTTATCGCCCACTACGACCATCAAGTACCAGTGGGGCGCGCGGTTCGCGGGCAATTTCCTCGAAAAGGGCGAGGATCCCGCCGAATACTTCTCCTACGATCTGCACGAGATCACGCTGCTGAACTCGATCACCTACCAGGCGCTTCATTCGGCGATGGATCACGCCCCGGTCGAGGAAGACGGGGTCACGGTCGACTATTCCGACGTCGACATCTTCCGGATCATCAAGGAATACGGCGTCAAGACCATCTGCCTTGACGAGGCGCACCACCTGCAGAACGAGTGGCAGAAAGCGCTTGAAAAGTTCCTCGACGGGATCGGTCGGGACGTGAAGATCATCGCGCTGACCGCCACCCCGCCCTACGACGCGGGGCAGACCGAATGGGAGCGGTACGAGCGTGTTTGCGGCCCGATCGACGAGGAGATCTTCGTCCCCGAACTGGTGAACGACAAAACGCTGTGTCCCCATCAGGACTACGTGTATTTCAACTACCCGACCAAGGAAGAGACCGCGTCGTTCAAGGACTACCGGAGCAAGGTCGTCACGGGGCTCGACGAACTGATGGCGCTCCCGATCTATCCGAAGGTCTACGAGTATATCGCTTCGCAGTACCAAGAAGATCGGGAAACGCTCTACGAGAACACGCGGGGCGTCATCGCGACGCTGATCCTGCTTAACTCCTTCGGGATCGCCGTCGACGAGACGATCGTCAAATCGTTCACCGGCAAGAAGAAACTCCCGGGTCTTACCGTCGAGTTTTCCGAGAGGGCGTACCGCTTCCTGCTTGAAAGCGACATCTTAAACGAAGACGAGAAGAACGAGATCCGCCGGGTCCTGAAGGGCAACGGACTGACCGAGCGGGGGCAGCCGGTGTTCTCCTTAAAAGAGAACGCCAAACACAAGTTGCTCAGTTCCGTCGGGAAACTGAAGAGCATCACCGAGATCGTCAAAAGCGAGAGCGGCAACCTCGGCGACGCGCTGCGCCTGCTGATCCTGACCGACTACATCAAAAAAGAGACGGTGAAGGATCTGTTCTCGGGCAAAACGCCCTCGGACGTCAGCGTCGTTTCGATCTTCGAGTGTCTGGCGAAGAGCGATCCCTCATACCGGATGGGCGTGCTCTCCGGCGGGCTGATCATCCTTCCGACCGATTGCAAGCAGTACCTTGAACACCTCGGCGCGAAGATCACGCAGATCGGGGATACGAACTATTCGGAATTCTCGTTCGGAACGGTCAAGAACAAGGACAAGGTCGACGCCGTGTCCGAACTGTTCGAGCGGGGGATCATCCGGATCCTGATCGGGACCAAGGCGCTGCTCGGCGAGGGGTGGGATTCGCCCTGCATCAACACGCTGATCCTCGCCAGTTTCGTCGGGAGTTTCATGCTCTCCAACCAGATGCGGGGAAGAGCCATCCGGATCGATAAAAACAATCCGAACAAGGTGTCGAACATCTGGCACCTGGTCACCCTGGAACCCGACTACGTTTTTGAAGACTCGGCGCTGAACGCGCACGCCCTGAAGCGGCAGACCGATTTCGACCGGATCGTTTCGTACGACTACGAAACGCTTGAGCGGCGCTTCGAGTGCTTCACCGGTCCCAACTACACGACGGGCGAGATCGAGAACGGGATCGAACGCCTGACCGCCATCCGTCCGCCGTTCGACGAGAAGGGCGTGGAACGGATCAACCGCGAGATGCTCTCTCGCGCGATGCAGCGGGACGATACGCAGAGCAAATGGTCGACCTCGCTCCTCCAATGCGGCACCAAACTCACCGAAGAGATCTCGGTCCCGAAAGAGACCGTCATCAAGCCGGTCGTTTTTACCAACTACCTTGCGCTGGTGATGCTTTGCTCGGTTGACGCGGCGGTCACGATGGCGGAGATCGCCGTCCTGAGGACGCTGGTCGGCGTTCAGGACGCCCCCGTCACGCGGCTCCTTCCGGTGCTTGCGCTCCTCGGACTGCTGCTCGCCGCGACGATCGCGGCGGCAAAACAGGCGAGAAAGATCATCTTGCACTCGACCCCCCGGAAGACAATGACGCACCTGGCAAACGCGCTGCTCAAGACGCTGCAGGAATGCAACATGATCGAGTACCGCGCATCCGTTGTGTCCGGCGGCAGCGACGTGTCGGTGTACCTGTTGCTCAAAAACGCGTCGACCTACGAAGCCAACCTGTTCAACACGGCGGTAAGCGAAATGCTCTCCCCGATCGACAACCCGCGCTATATCCTGATCTTAAAAAAGCGGGGGCGCCCGTGTTACGAGCAGTCCTACGCCTGCCCCTCGATCCTCGGGCAGAAGAAGGAAATGGTCGAACTCTTCGCCGACAACCTGACCGGACGGATCGGCGATTTCGCGATCGTCTACACCCGGAACGACGAGGGCAGAAAACTGCTGATGAAAGCGAAAAAACACGCGCTGATCTCAAAAAGCGAAAACCAATCGCCGAAACGCAGGCGGAGAATCGCCCGTTTCGAATAAAGCGACCGCCGCACGGGGCACCGTGCGGCGGCGGTATTATTCGTCTTCCCCGAACATCCGGTCGGCGGCGTTGTCGACCGCTTCGGCGCATTTTTTGCCCGCCTTTTTCACGGAGCGCTTCGCCTCGTTCCGCTTGAAATACAAGAGCGTTCCCGCGGCGCCGAGCCCCATAGCCGCCGCGATCCAGAACACCGCCATCGGCGAACAGCACTCCCGCCGCTTTTTCTTGTCTTTGCAAAGCATCATCATTTCCGACACCTCTTTTTTGCCTTATTATCCCCGCCGTTCTCTTTTTTATTCCATCGGATACGTTCACAAAAACCTAATCGCGCCGGCAAACGCAAAAGCCATTGGAAACATTTTCAACCTAACCGCGCCAGCAGATGCCGCCTGACAGGCGGAGGCAGATGCAGAATCCCCGTTCTCGCCCCGAAGGTGTATACACATACTCCGAGAAGGTGAGAACGGGGATAGGAAACGAATATGAAAAAAAGAAGAAACCCGTTCGCGAACGCGAACGGGTTTCAACCTTAAATGCGTTTTACTATGAAACGGTTTTGCGCAGAGCAAAATGCTTTAACGGATCAAACAGATATCATTCGTTTTCGGTCTGCGCTGAAATCCGCCTGTCACTCCACCGTGACAGACTTGGCGAGGTTACGAGGCTGGTCCACGTCGCACCCGCGGGCAAGGGAAACTTGATACGCAAGCAGTTGCATCGCCGTCGCCAGCGCGATGGGCGCGACGGTCTCGGGGCAATCGGGGCAGACGAAGGAGATCTTCGCCATCTCGCGAAGTTCGGTCGTACCCCCCTTGCCGGCGGCGAAGACGAAGAGGTTCGCGCCGCGCGCGACGACTTCCTTCATATTGCCGACCATCTTCTCGCGGATCGCGGCTTCGCTCGAAAGAGCGACGACCGGGGTGCCCGGCTCGATCAGCGAGATGGTGCCGTGTTTGAGTTCGCCGGCTGCGTACGCCTCGCTGTGAATGTAGGAGATCTCTTTCAGTTTGAGCGACGCTTCGGCGGCGAGCGTGGAGTCGAAGAGCCGACCGATGAAGAACATATCGTCCTTCTCGGCGATATCGGCGGCGATGGCTTTGAGTTCGTTTTCGCGCGCAATGATCTTCTTGATCTCGGCGGGAAGCGCAACGGTCAGAGCGGAGACGTACTCGCGGGCGGTCGCGTCCGAAACGGTTCCGCGAATAAGCCCCGTCCAGACGCCGAAGAGCGTCATCAGCGCGGCCTGCACGGTGTACGCCTTGGTGCTGGCGACGGCGATCTCGGGTCCGGCGTAGGTGTAGAGCACCGCGTCGGATTCGCGCGCCACGGTCGAGCCGACCGTATTGACGATCCCGAGCGTGAAGGCGCCGGCGGCTTTCGCCAGCCGGAGCGCGGCGATGGTGTCGGCGGTCTCGCCCGACTGCGAGATCAGGATCACGAGTTCGTCGGGCTCAATGACCGGATTGCGGTAACGGAACTCCGAAGCGATCTCGGCGGAGGCGCGGACGCGCGCGACGCGTTCCAGGACGGCGGCGCCTTCCAGCCCCGCGTGGTACGCGGTCCCGCAGGCGACGATCCGCACCGAGCGGATCGCCTTGATCCGGTCGGGCGACAGCCCTTCGGGGGCGAAATCGGGGATCCCGTCGGTGATGCGGGGGAAGAGCGTCTTCTTGACGGCGTCGGGTTCCTCGTAGATCTCCTTATGCATGAAGTGGGCGTGCCCGCCGCGCATCGCGGCGGCAAGATCCCAGAGCGCGGTCTGCGGCTCGCGCTTGATCTCGGCGCCGTCGGCGCCGTAGACCGTCACGGAGTCGCGGGTGATCTTCGCGACGTCGCCGTTCTCGAGCGCGAGGTAGCGGCGGGTATAGGCGAGGATCGCCGTCACGTCGGACGCGATCAGGTTCTCGTTTTCGCCGAGCCCCACGATCAGGGGACTGTCCTGCCGCGCCGCCCAGATCTCGCCGGGCTTGTCGGCGAACAGGATCCCGAAGGCGTACGAGCCGCGGATCTTTTTGAGCGCTTTGAGGATCCCCGCAAGGCGGTCGCC
>CACYZS010000071.1 GCA_902778985.1 uncultured Ruminococcus sp. | reverse complement strand
CGGTGACCGTGTTGATGGAGATCGCGGCGTTCTCGCCGTTACCGGCGGACGCGACGTATTCCTTGGTCGAGACGTCGTCCATGAAACGGATCGTGCAGAAGAGGAACAGGGCGCACGAGATCAGAAGAGCGAACGCCGAAAGGACGGGGTGCCGACGGGAAAGTTTGCGGATCCCGGAGGCGCCGCGATGTTTTTTGACCTTGACGGGGCCGTAGCCCTCGCTGGCGGCTTTCGCCATCATGAATTCACCGATGGTGCGGTTCCCGCTGAAATCAAAGCGGCTCCGCATTTTGAGATACAGTTCGTTCGCTCCGCTCTCGTCGGAGTTCTGGTTCGGGATCATATTGAAAGTCATTTCGGTTCTCCTCTCTCTTCTGTCGGTTTTATCGGGAGTTTTTTTGCGATCCGGAGTTTCGCGCTCCGGGATCTCGGATTCTCTTCAAGTTCTTTTTCGCTCGGCAGGATCGGTTTTCTGGTTTCGATCTCCAGAACGGGTTTCCGTCCGCAGACGCAGACGGGGAAGTCGCGGGGGCAGATGTTCGGAAAAAACGTTCTTAACGATCTTATCTTCTCCCGATTGGAAGGAAATAATCACGATCTTGCCGCCTGGCGTGAGTTTGTCCGCCGCCCCGCGGATCGCGGGAGAGATGGCGTCGAGTTCGCGGTTGACCTCGATCCGGATCGCCTGAAAGGTCTTCTTTGCCGGATGGTGTCCCACGGCGCGGATCTTTTTCGGAATGGCGGAGCAGATGATGTCGGAGAGTTCCGCCGTCGTTTCGATCGGTTTGGTCTCGCGCCGCCGGACGATCGCGGTGACGATCGCGGAAGCGAAGCGCTCCTCGCCGTAGAGGTCGATGATCTTCAGAAGCCGTTCGGGCGGATATTCGTTTACGACGTCGCGGGCGGTCAGCGTGTCCTCGCGGTTCATGCGCATATCGAGCGGCGCGTCCTTCATGTAGGAGAATCCGCGGCTCGCCTCGGTCTGCTGGAACGCGGAACAACCGAGGTCCATCAATACGCCGCCGAGGTTTTCGATCCGATACTCGTCCAGAACCGACGAGATCTCGGAAAAGTTAACGTGTACGAAAGTGATCTTATCGAGGAAAGGGGAGAGACGTTCACGAGCGGCGCGGAGTGCGTCCGCGTCGCGGTCAAGGCAGATCAGCCGCCCGGTGTTCCCGAGTCGACGTGCGATCTCGAAGGAATGTCCGCCGCCGCCCGTCGTGCAGTCCACGTAGGTCAGACCGTCACGGACGTCAAGCCCGTCGATACATTCGTTCAAAAGGACGGGGGTATGCGAAAACAGCGGTTCCCGGTCTTCCATATTTTACAGACCGATCGAGGCGAGTTTGCGCCGGATCTTGTCGATGTCGCGTTGCTTCTCGGATTCGCGCCACATAGCGGCGTTCCAGATCTGGATGTGATCGCCCGCCCCGATGATGGCGACGTCGCGTTCGATCGAAGCGTAGTCGAGGATCTGCTGGGGAAGGACGATACGCCCGTTCGAGTCGGGCGACGCCTGTACCGATTTCGAGAACAGGAATTCCTTGATCTCGCTGACCTCTGAATCGGGGAAGCCGTTGATCAGATCGGCGATCTGATCCATTTTCTCGCAGGTGTAGACCGCGAGGCAATTCTTGTTCATTTTACGGGTAACGAAGAAACTCTCGCCGAGTTGTTCGCGGAAGCGAGCGGGCATGAAGACGCGGTTCTTGGCGTCAAGGGTGTGTTCGTATTCGCCGACGAAGGTCATCTTGTCCGTCTCCTTCCTTGTTTTTTGTGGTTGGCGTGGGTTTTGGGGTTCCTTTCGCCCCTCTTACGCGTAACTTTGCGTAACTTTGCTCCACCTTGGTATCATTATACCCCACTTTTCGTTCCTTGTCAACCATATGAATACAAAAATATGAAACAAAAATGCACGGTCGGTTTTGTGCAAGTTGCCAAAAAACGGTCGGTTTATCTTTTTTTTGAAAAACTGTACCTCTTTCCTTTGGAATATGTTATAATAGAGTAAGGATAGACGAAATGAAAGGCGGACGCCCCCGAAAAAGGCGTTCCGGAAGGGAGAAGCCGATGAAGTTCAGACGGTTTTTCGGTTTGTCGGTTACTCCCGGCTCGAAAAAGGATCGGATCAATCGGGCGAACGCCCTGCACGGGCAGACCATCCGATACGTCAGCGAGATGAAGGACGGCGTCGAGAACATCGTCGGGCGGGTCGGAAACGCCTCGGTTCGAAACGGCGAACTGCTGATCTTTTCTTCAAACGACGTGATCTTCCGTTCTCCCTGCGTTGAGGTAGAGACGGCGGACCTGCTTTCGGGCGACGGCGTGGTCCTCCGTGGACCGGATTCGGTCTCGGGTCTGCCGAGGCGAACCATCACGATCTATTTCGTCGACTATCACAAGTGACAAAGGGGTTTAACGAATGAAGCGGAAACGGCGGCTTGCGGGGCTTGTTTCGGGCGTTCTGCGCGTCGCGTTGCGCCGTCGGCCAAGGACCGCGGGCGTGATCCTTGCGGCGGGCAGCGGTACCCGTATGGGCGGCGAGATCCCGAAACAGTTTCTCCCGGTCCTCGGCGTGCCGGTCCTGATCCGCTCGGTGCGGGCTTTTGATCGGTGCCCCTCGATCGACGAGATCGTGATCGTCACGCGCGAGGGCGATATCCAGAACGTCGAGGACCTTTGTAAAGAGTACGGCGTATCCGCAAAACTCAAACGCGTGATCGCGGGCGGGGAGACGCGGCAGAAGTCGGCGTTTCTCGGCGTCGAGGCGACCTCAAAGAACTGTCGGTTCGTCGCGATCCACGACGCGGCGCGCTGCCTCGTCACACCCAAGATCGTCGTTTCGGTTGTGAAAGAGGCGTATCGTCACCGTGCCGCCACGGCGGCATATCCGATCGCCGACACGGTCAAACGCGTTGATCGGCGTGGACGGATCAAGGAAACGATCGACCGTGGCGAACTGCTCGCCGCCGCGACGCCGCAGGCGTTCGACCGGGACTACTACGTCGCGGTCGCCGCCTACGCTGAAAAGAAAGAGACGTCCGTCACCGATGATAACGCGCTGTTTGAAGCGGTCGGGCAGACGGTTTACACCGTGAACTGCGGGAGCGACAATTTCAAGGTCACGACGCCGGACGATCTTGTCCGGGCGGAAGCGACGCTCCGCGCAAGAGGGGAAAAGGAGAACGGTTTATGAGGATCGGACACGGATACGACGTTCACAGGTTCGCCCCGGATCGCGACCTCGTCCTCGGCGGGGTGAAGATCCCGCACGACAAAGGACTTCTCGGTCATTCCGACGCCGACGTTCTTACCCACGCGATCATGGACGCCCTGCTCGGAGCGGCGGCGCTCGGAGATATCGGACTGCATTTTCCCGATAAGGATCCCGCCTATTCCGGGATCGACAGTCAGGTGCTGCTGAAAAAGGTCGGCGCGCTCCTCTCGGAAAAAGGATACGCGATCGCGAATATCGACGCGACTGTGATCGCCGAGGAACCCCGGCTCCGTCCCTATATCGATGGGATGCGGGAGAAGATCGCCGGGACTCTCGGGATCGGGATCGATCGCGTCAGCGTCAAGGCGACGACCGAGGAAGGGCTTGGCTTCACCGGCGCAGGGCTCGGGATCGCGGCGCACGCCGTCTGTCTTCTCGGGTGAAACGCAAAACGGGACTATCCGGCAAAGCGGATAGCCCCTACAGTGATCTGCCCGACGGAGACAAATCACACGTCCTTTGTTTGAAACGACGGCCGTCAGGCAGGGAACACGGATCTTCTTCTTTGATCTTTGTCCCTTGGCAGAATATGCAATTCGTGCCGGCAGAGTTCATATGCCGGCGGAAAGGTTGAATTATGGTTAAGATCGCACCCTCTTTGCTTTCCTGCGACTTTCTCAGAATGGGGGAGGAGATCGCCGAGATCGAGCGCGCCGGAGCGGAGTATCTCCACCTCGACGTGATGGACGGCGTTTTCGTCCCGAACTTCAGTTTCGGGTTCCCGATCATCGCCGCGGCGAAAAAGCAGAGCAAAATGGTCTTCGACGCGCACCTGATGATCGCGCGTCCGGAACTCTACGCCGAACGGATGATCGACGCGGGCGCGGACATCGTCTGCGCGCACCTCGAGGCGGTGAAGGATCCCGTCGCGTTCTGCAAGATCGTGCACGACAAGGGGGCGAAGGCGGGGCTCGGTCTGCGCCCGCGCACGCCCGCAAGCGCGTTGTTCCCGTATCTCCCTTACGTCGATCTGGTGCTTGAAATGACGGTCGAACCCGGTTTCGGCGGACAGAAACTGATCCCCGAGACCTTAAATAAGATCGCCGAACTGCGACGCGAGATCGACCGTCTTGGACTTCCTGTCGAACTGGAAGCCGACGGCGGGATCAACGCCGAGACCGCCGCCGCCGTCCGCGAGGCGGGCGCGGATATCCTCGTCGCCGGTTCCTCGGTCTTCCGCGGCACCGACAAAGCGGCGAACATCCAAGCGCTGCGCGGTTGACGGTGACGGAACCGATGAAGATCGCCGTTCTTGACGCCGGGACGCTCGGCGACGACCTTTCGCTTTCTCCGCTTTCGGAGTTCGGCGAGGTCGCGATCTACCGCGAGACGCCTCCGGAACTGGTCGCCGACCGGATCGCCGACGCCGATATCGCCATATTGAATAAGGTACGGCTCGGCGCCCAAAACCTCGGCGGCGCGAAAAACCTGAAACTGATCTGCATCACCGCGACCGGCTTCGATAACGTCGATACGGCATACTGCCGGACGGCGGGGATCGGCGTCGTCAACGTGGTCGGCTATTCGACCGACAGCGTGGCGCAGATCACGCTTTCACTCGTTCTTTCGCTTTTCTCGCACCTTCGCGAGTACGATCAGTACGTTCGTTCGGGCACCTATTCCGCCGGAACGGCGCACAACCGGCTGATCCCGGTGTATCACGAACTGGCGGGGAAGACCTGGGGCGTCGTCGGGTACGGGAATATCGGACGCAAGGTCGCCGACGTCGCGCGCGCCCTCGGCTGTAAGGTCGTCTGCACGAGGAACCGCCCGACGGGAGACGAACACGATAAGGTCCTGCCGCTCGAAGAACTGCTTCGATGCTCGGACGTCGTGACGCTGCACGTTCCTCTGAACGAAGGGACGCGGAACCTGATTTCCCGCGAACGCCTCGCCCTGATGAAGCCAGACGCGATCCTCGTCAACGCCGCCCGCGGCGGCGTCTGGGACGAAGGCGCTGTCGCCGACGCTCTGCAAAGCGGCAGGATCGGCGGGATCGGTTCCGACGTATACGCGAAGGAACCCATGGCGAAGGATCACCCCTTTGCGTCGCTCTCCGGTTCCGACCGTGCGATCTTCACGCCGCACATGGCGTGGGGCGCCTACGAGGCGCGGGTGCGGTGTCTTGACGATATCTGTCAAAGCATCCGGAGTTTCCTTTCGGGCGGGAAACGGTCGCGGATCGTATAAAATCGAAAAAAGCGGCGGGCGTTTTGCCCGCCGCTTTTCACGTAAGAGTAAACAAAACGGCGCTTGCAAACGCAAGTGCCGTTTTCTTCGTGTCAGTCGGACACGTAGGGGAGCAGCGCCATGAACCGGGCGCGCTTGATCGCGGTCGTCAGATCTCTCTGATGCTTCGCGCAAGTGCCGGAAACACGGCGGGGAAGGATCTTCGCGCGCTCGGAGATGAACTTTCTCAGGCGGGCGGTGTCCTTGTAGTCGATATCCTGCGCTTTCTCCACACAGAACACGCAGACCTTCTTTTTTCTGCGGTTGGGGCGGAAAGGAGCGCGTTGCGTATCGTTTCTGTCCATTGTGAACAACCTTTCCGGCTCACGATTTCAGTCCCGTTCCGTTGTGAGCCCGAGCGGACGGGGAAACGTCGTTTCCTCAGAAGGGAAGCGACTCGTCGTTGGGGATCTCCTCGAACCCGGAGTTACCGTTGTTCGAGTAAGCGGGAGTTCCGTAAGCGTCGCCGGAAGCGGCTCCGCCGGCGGGAGCGCCGGGGGCGCTGCCGTCCGCTTTGTTCTCCACGAAGGAAAGCTCGTCCGCCACGACTTCGGTGGCGTAGTGCTTGCCGCCCTGGGGATCGGTCCAACTTCTCGATTGGATCTGTCCGCAGACCAGGATCGGGCGTCCCTTCTTGAAGTAACGGGTTACGAATTCCGCGCGTTCTCTCCACGCGACGACGTTGATGAAATCAGCGGTCTGCTGATTCTGATCGGCATTCTTGGAAAAGCGGCGGTTCACGGCGATGGTGAACCGACAAACCGAGATAGAGTTCGACGTCTGACGGAGTTCCGGATCAGCGGTCAGATTTCCGATCAGGATCGCCTTGTTAAAACTCGCCATGTTCGTTTGTCTCCTTTCGATTAAACGGCTTACTCTTCGGATGCGGTGGTTTCGGTCGCTTCAACAGCGGGAGCCTCTTCCACGGCGGGAACTTCTTCCGTCGCGGGAGCGTCTTCCGTCTTCGCTTCTTCCGCGACTGCTTCTTCAGCAGCGACTGCGGGAGCAACGACGGGAGCCGGCGCGCCTTCGATCTTCTTCGTGGTCATGGAACGGATGATGCCGTCGGTGATGCCGAGGACACGTTCGAACTCACGAGGGAAGGAAGGCTCGCTCTTGTAGGAAACGAGGACGTAGTACCCTTCGGGAATATAGTTGATCGGGTACGCGAGCCGCCGTTTCCCCCACTCGTTGACCGACTCGAGTTCACCGTTGTCGGAAACGATCGCCGAGAACTTTGCCACGATCTCTTTCATCT
>CACYZS010000070.1 GCA_902778985.1 uncultured Ruminococcus sp. | reverse complement strand
GGCGTCGACGAAAATGTGGGTGATGTCGTGGTCGCTCGCGGCAAGTCCGGCGATAAAGCCGTAAAGCGCGTCGGCGTTCGAGATCGCGAACGCGGTCGTATCGACCAACCGTGCCTTGTGAGTGACGTCAAAGTTCAGCGTGTTACCGTATTCGACACAGACAACGGAGCCCTTCGAGACAGATGCCGCATCATTGACAAGTTCGATCAGATGTTTGGTCTTTCCCGATCCTCTGGCGCCGATGATCAATTGAACCATTTTGTGTTACCTCCTGAGTGTTGTTTTGTTCTCCGATTCCATTATACACGATCCCGAAGAAAAAAACAAGGGCAAATCGAATTATTCACAGTTCCTTCACGATCTCTTTTTGAGTTTGACCTCAAGTTTCTCGTATCCGGGCTTCCCGAGCAGGCGGAACATATTCTTTTTGTACGACTCGACGCCGGGCTGATTGAAGGGATTGACGCCAAGCATATAGCCCGAGATCGCGCACGCGAACTCGAAGAAATAGAACAGGTAGCCGAGCGAACGGGGCGATCTGTCCTTGACCTCGATCAGCGTGTTCGGCACGCCGCCGTCGGTGTGGGCGAGCAGCGTCGCGATCATCGCGGTCTTGTTCACCTCGTCGAACTGCTTACCGGCAAGGAAGTTCAGTCCGTCGATATTTTCGGGATCGTACGGAATCTCGTAGGCGGCGCCGGGATCCTTGACCGAAACGACGGTCTCAAACAGCATCCGTTGTCCGTCCTGTACGTACTGACCGAGCGAGTGAAGATCGGTCGAGAAGATGACCGAGTCGGGCAAAATCCCCTTCCCGTCCTTGCCCTCGCTCTCGCCGAATAGTTGCTTCCACCACTCGTTCAGCATCAGCATATAGGGCTCGTAACCAACCAGCACTTCGACGTTCTTACCGCGGCGGTAAAGGATATTGCGGATCGCGCCGTATTTCAGGGCGTCGTTCTTTTTGACGGAGGGCGAAGCGAGCGCCTCTTTGGCGTCCTTGGCGCCCTGCATCAGTTCGTCGATGTCGATCCCCGCGACCGCAATCGGAAGAAGACCGACGGCGGTCAGAACCGAGAAACGTCCGCCGACGTTATCCGGCACGACGAAGGTCTCAAAGCCGGATTTATCGGAATAAGCCTTCAGGGTCCCGCGGCTCTTATCAGTCGTGGCGAAAATGCGCGTGCGCGCACCGTCTTCCCCGTATTTCTTGACCAGCAGATCCTTGAAGATCCGGAACGCCACGGCTGTCTCGGTCGTGGTACCGGACTTACTGATGACGTTGACGCAGAGATCCTTGCCCTTACAGATCGAGAGCAGTTCGGTCAGCGCCGTGGGGCTCAGGTTGTTGCCCGCGAAATAGATATCCGGGGTGTCCTTATCCAGCGCGTTATAGAGCGGCGACTTCACGAACTCGATCGCGGCGCGCGCGCCGAGATACGAGCCCCCGATCCCGAGGACCAGGAAAATATCGCAACTCTTTTTGATCCGTTGCGCCGCCGCCTTAATGCGCTTGAACTCCTCGCGGTCGTAATCGTCGGGCAGCGTTACCCAGCCGAGATAGTCGTTCCCGGCGCCCTTTCCCTCGAGCAGCGTCTTCTGTGCGGCGCGCAGATAGGGCCGCAGATTGGCGATCTCGTCGTCACGGATAAAGCCGGCGAGATAATCGGTGTTTACTTTGACAGACATTTTTTCCTCCAATTTGAACATTAACAGTTTCATTATACATCACGCATTTTCAAAAAGCAATAGATTTGGGCGGTTTTCGCGGTGTTTTTCACCCCAGAACCAACGCGCGGAGCATTTTTTCGAGCAGGACCCGAAACGTGATCTTCGGAACTTCCTCAAGCGCCTTGACCGGAACCTCTCCGACGACCTGATCCCCCGAGCGGAAAACCGCCTTCCCTATGACGTCGCCCTCGTTGATCGGGGCTTTCAGCGTTTCGGGCAAGACGATCTCGGTTTCGATCTTCGCATTCTCCCCGCGCCGTACAACGGCAGAGAATTTTTCGTATCCGACGCGGCAAAGATCAAGCGTCCCTCCGACCGTTCTGACCGGCGATAACTCGGTCTCGTCCCTGTTAAACAAGGAATAGTTGGCAAACCCGTAGTCGAGCAGTCGCTTGGTCTCCTCGTTCCGGATATCGCGGCTGGGCGACCCCATCACGACGGCGATCAGCGTCATACCGTTTCGCTCCGCCACGGCGGACAGGCAGAACTTCGCCTTTGCGGTCGATCCGGTCTTCAATCCCTTCGCACCCTGATAGAACCGAACCAGACGGTTCGTGTTCGAGAGGGTGAATTCCCCGTTCCGGATGCTGTCCATCCAGGTCGAACTGTACTTCAGGATCGCTTCATGTGCGATCAGCGCCCGCGACATCAGAGCGATATCCCGCGCGCTGCAACGGTGATCTGTCGTCGTATCGTCAAGTCCCGTCACGTTCTCAAAGTGCGCCCCCGTCATCCCGAGTTCCGAGGCGCGGCGGTTCATTTCGGAAACGAACGCCTCTTCGCTCCCCGATACGAACTCGGCAAGCGCGACCGCGGCGTCGTTTGCCGAACTGATGACGGTGCATTTGATCATTTCCTCGACTGAGAGCGTCTCGCCGGGCGACAAGAACACCTGCGAGCCGCCCATGGACGCGGCGTATTCGCTGACCGTAACTGGATCGGAAAGCGTAAAACGTCCTGCGTCGAGCGCCTCCATCACGAGCAGCAGCGTCATGATCTTCGTTACCGACGCGGGGGGAAAGGATTCGTCGGCGTTCTGCTCGAACAGAACCGTCCCGGTCGACGCCTCGATCAGGATCGCGCCGCGCGCGTCGATCTCCATCGTCCCCGCCGTCGGGAATACCGACACGTCGTCGGCCTCGTCGTCAGACGCAAAAGATACGACCGACATAGACGAAAAAACCAGTACAAGCGACAAAAGAAAAAAGAGAAACCGTTTCACACCCGCACCCCCAAACATACGTTTGCTCGAATGTATGCGGGGAAAAAACGGATTAGAACGGTTTGCTCTTCTGCTTCGACTGGAAATATTCGTCCCGAAGGATCGAGTAGATCTTGATGTTGCGGAATTCTCCCTTAACGAACATGGCGGAACGCGCGACGCCCTCGAACTGCATCCCGACCTTCTGCATCACGCGCTCGCTCGAGACGTTTTCCTCGACGCACTTGGCTTCCACACGGTTGAGTTGCATCCGTCGGAACGCGAATTCCAGAACGGCAGCCAGCGCCTCGCCGACGTATCCCTGCCCGCGAAAGGCGGGATTCAGGACGTACCCGACCTCGGCGTACCGGTGTTCGGGATAAAGAGCGGAAAAGCCGCAGGTGCCGATCATCTTGCCCGTGCTCTTTAAAACGACCGCCCAATCGTAGTATTTGCCGTCGCGGTAACGGTCCTGCAAATAATCGAGGTAGTTTCTCGTGTGCTCGATGTTGGGGTGCGGATCCCAGAGAAGATACTTGGTGACGTCGGGATCCTTCGAGTATTCGTACATATCGGGCGCGTCTGTGACCTTCAACTTACGAAGGATCAGGCGATCGGTCGTAAGATCGGGGATTTTTCGGAACAAATTGGCAAGCCAGCCGCTCCGGAACATAGTTCGCCCCTCCTTCGGTTTTTCTTTATTCTATCACAGATTTTACCGTTCTGCAAGCGCGTTTTGTAAAAAAACATTGAATTCGGTCGCATATCTTGCACTTTTTTGCCCGTTGTGGTATGATAGATTAGAAATGAAAGGCAAAGGAGATCCGCCTTGAACGAATTCGACAACCAGGAACCCGAAAAAAAGAAAAAGAAGTTTCGTCTCTTCGACAGCCAACGCGAAGGCAAAGGCGTCACCAAGGAACAGGTAGAGAACCAAGGAACGGGACTGAAACGCTTCTTTCGTCTTTATAAAGATAACCTCGGCAAACTGACGTCGGTCAATATCCTGATGGTGCTGGGGTGTATCCCCCTTTTGTTTGCGATCATCGCCCTTTCGGGCGTGATGTCGCAGGCGTTTTCCGCGCCCGCCTCGAACCTCTTCCCGCTTCTGCGCGCCGAAACGGCGGGTCAGATCGCGTCGACCCCCGCGGATCTTGCCGTGCTCGCGATCGACGGACTGCAAACTGCGGAACGCGCCCCGACCTTCTGGACGTATTTCTTCATCGGGCTGTCCTGCCTGACCGTTTTCACCTTCGGGTTCGTCAACGTCGGCGCGACGTACGTCACGAGAGAGATCGTGATGGGCAACCCGGTTTTCCCCTTCTCCGACTTCTTCTACGCGATCAAACGCAACTGGCGGCAGGGACTGATCTACGGGATCATCGACTTTATCCTTCTCGCTCTGCTCGGTTTCGACCTCTATTACCTCTTCACGAGCGCCAGCCGCATCTTCGACTACTTCCTGCTCTGGATGACCGTCGGGATCCTTCTGATCTACGTCTTTATGCGCTACTATCTGTATTTGCAGATGGTGACCTTCGACCTCTCGATCCGCAAACTGATGAAAAACTCGCTGATCTTCGCGATCCTCGGGCTGAAACGCAACGTACTCGCTTTGATCGGCACGCTCATCTTCGTCTTCTTGAACGTTATGTTCCTTTTCGGTCTCGGCGGGTATTTCCTCTTCCTCGGAATCGCCCTCCCGCTGATGTTCATGTTCGCCCACATCAAGTTCATGGAGACCTACGCCGCCTACTACAAAGTAAAGGAGATCATGATCGATCCCCTGCAAAACGAAGAGACGGAACCCGAGGACGAACCGACCGAAGCATAAAACCAAACGGAGCATACCGTAACGGTGTGCTCCGTTTCATTTTGCGCAGGCGAACATTTCTTCCACGGTAACGAACCGATACCCGCGTGAAAGCAGCGCCGGAATGATCTTTTCGAGCGCGTGTAGCGTGTTTTCACCGGGACAGGTGTAGTCGTGGAACAGAAGGACGTCGCCGTCCTTGACTTGCGCCAGAACGTCGCGCGCGATCGCCTCTGCGGGCTTTCCCGTCCAGTCGCGCGAATCGACCGTCCAGAACACCGATTCGTAACCGAGGACCGAGAGCGCCTCGTTAAGTTCGGGCGTGCACTTCCCTTCGGGCGGACGGAAAAACCGCGGGGACCGTCCCGACGCCTGTTCGATGATCCGAGCCGTTTTCGTGATGCTGTTTTCGAGTTCCAGAGCGGTTTTTCCCCGCGTCACGTGATCGAAAGAATGATCCTCGATCTCGTGTCCCGCCGCGACCGCGAGCGCGAGCGGCTCCGGGTAGTATTCTGCGTTGCACCCGAGAATAAAGAAGGTCGCCTTAACCGAATATCGATCGAGCAACGCCAGGATCCGCTTCGTCCGTCCGGGATGCGGACCGTCGTCAAAAGTCAGAGCGACGCGCGGCGCATCGGTACTTTTCTCTGCGCGAACCGGAAGGATCGGGAGCGTCGAAAGCAACAGGCACAGACAGAGCAGCAGCGCAAGAAACCGTCCTTTTTTTGCGGTCATTTTTCACGTCTTCCCGTCAATTCATCCAGCGTTCCGAACCGATAGCCCTCGCTTTTCAGTTTGTCGATCTGTTCGGGCAGAATTATCGCGTTGGTTTCAGACGTCGGGTGCAGGAGCAGTACCGCCCCGGGATGCAGGTTTTCTTCAATCTTTTGAAGCGCCGCGCCGGGCGACGGTTGCCTGCGGTTATCCCAGTCGGCGTAGGCAAAACTCCAGAACACGGTCGCATATCCGAGTTCCTTTGCAACGGCGAGGTTATCCCACCGGAACGATCCCTCGGGCGGACGGTAGTATTTTGCAATCCCCCGTCCCGTTTTCTCTTTGAAAAGCGTCTCCAATTCGGTCAGTTCACGCTTCATTTCCTCGTCGGACGCCTTCGCCATATTGTGATGCCGGGCGGTGTGGTTACAGACGAGATGCCCCTCATTCAGCATACGTTCAACCAGATCCGGGTTCGCTTCGAGAAAATGCGAAAGGATAAAGAACGCGCCGGGCACGTCTTTCTCTTTCAGCGTGTCGAGTATTTTCGCTACGTTCCCGTTTTCATATCCGGCGTCAAAGGTCAGATAGACGAACTTAGCATCCGGGGCGGGATCGACGTAAAACCCGTTATACTCGTTTAGACACGAAAACTCGGGGGGCAACTCCGGCGTTTTGTGTTCTCGATTTCTCTTCACGTACCACCGCAACGCCGTCCCGTCGGAGTGGGCAGGGGTGATTTCCCGACATGGTGCGACCGGTGCCGAGAGCGGGATCAAGAGCGACAAAAGACAAGCGATCA
>CACYZS010000069.1 GCA_902778985.1 uncultured Ruminococcus sp. | reverse complement strand
ATACTGTTGTATAATGAAAATAAGAAAGAACGACTGCCGAAAGGACGCCGCCATGACCGATAAAGAACGGTTCATCGACCTTTTCAAAACGCATATCCGCCGCGAAGGGGCGGACAAACTGCTCGAATACCTCGACTCGCCCGCGTCGGACTTCTTCACCGCGCCCGCGAGCACGAAGTTCCACAACAGCGTGCCGGGCGGACTGCTCAAACACAGTCTGAACGTCTACGATTGCCTCGTCTCCTACTACAAGAGCGATCGGCGCACCGAACTGTTCGGGCTCGAGGACGTCTCGGACGAGACGCTTGCCGTCGTCGCGCTGCTGCACGATCTCTGCAAGGTCAACGTGTACCGCGAGACCATGCGGAACGTCAAGGACGCAAACGGCGTCTGGAAACAGGTCCCCTATTACGAATTCAAGGACGAACTCCCCTACGGACACGGGGAGAAATCGGTCTACATCATCACGGGCTTCATGCGGCTCTCGCGTGAGGAGGCGTTCGCCATCCGCTACCACATGGGCTTCTCGAACGAGGACGACGCCCGGAACGTCGGCGCCGCCTTCGAGATGTTCCCGCTTGCGCTCGCGGTCTCGATCGCCGATACCGAGGCGACCTACTATCTGGAGGGAAAGCCGAAGAATGTACTGTAAAGCGTGTGAAGCGGCGGTCCGGCGCGGGCTTCGTCCCCGCCCCGATTGCCCCGAGTGCCGGCGTCTTTCGTCGGCGTCGGGAGAACCGATCGTCCCCCGTATTCCCGGGATCCCGCAGGAGCGGCTGGTCCCGAAGACGGGGGAGGACCGTCTGCACGGTCATCTGGTCTGCGCCGTCTGCCGCCGTCTGCTTCTGCCCGACGCGGCGCGCACGGTCTCGGGGAACGTGCTCTGCTTCACCTGTTACGAACGGCTGCCGGTCTGCTGCAAATGCGGCGTCCGCCTGCTCGAATCCGAACTCTACGAATGCGACGGCGCCACTTTCTGCGAGACCTGCTACGACCGTCTTGACGAATGCGAACTCTGCGGGACGAAAGTGTATCGCTACGACGAGAACGCGCTCGCTTTGCTCTGCTCCGACTGCCGCGAAACGCACGGCGTCTGCGACGTCTGCGGCGCGATCGTGCCGAACGGCGATCTGCTTGACGTCGAGGGGCACCCCGTGTGCGCGGTCTGCGCCGCCGAGATGGACGAGTGCGAGGACTGCGGGCGACTGGTCTTCTCGCTGCCCGGCGAGCCGCACCCCCGGCTCTGCTCGACCTGCCTCTCGGACTACGCCACCTGCCGCGTCTGCGGCGAACCCATTCCGATCGCGGACAAAGATCGCTACGTCGTCGACGGAAAGATCCTGTGCGAGAACTGCTACGACGATCTGCCCGAATGCGAGGAGTGCTTCACCCGCTTCTTCCCGGTCAGGGGAGAGGAGCGCGGCTCGACCGTCTGCCCGACCTGCCGCAACAACTACACCCACTGCGAGGAGTGCGGACGGCGCATCCGCTTCACCGACGCGTACGACATCGACGGTCGCATCCTCTGCGAGGCATGCCGCTCGGCGCTCCCCGATCCCGACTGACTGCGCCCGACCAACACGAACAAGAGACCGCCCGACGGGCGGTCTCTTCCTTTATGATTGCGTACTCCGCAGAAATCTGCCTCTCTCCTATGTCCCGCAGGACACATCATGCGCCGCAGGCGCGCATCATTTGCGAAGCAACATCATTTTGCCGAAGGCAAACATCACAAAAAAAGCCGTTTGCCATCGGGCAAACGGCTTTTTTTCTTTCACTGTACCTGGATCGGTCTGCCGCCGGCGAGAATGATCATCTTCGCGACGCCGGGTGCGAAGCAGGACGCCTGCACCATCAGCGGCTTGTCGATCTTGCCGAAGGCGGTGATCTTCACCTCGGTTGCGGACTCGGGGATCAGCCCCTTCTGCCGCAGGATCTTGGCGTTGACGTAGGAGTTGGCTTTGAAGTTCTCGTTCAGCGCGTCGATCGGGAGTTCCGCGATCCGGTCGCCGATCTTCTCGTAGACCACGACGGTCAGGTCTTCCGCCGCTTCGTCGGAGAGCAGTTTTTCGGCGGTGGCGGCGTTCACGCCCGGGTTCGGGGTAAATCCGTCGCGCTTCGCGTCGGTGAAGTCCACGCTGTCGAACACCGAAGAGGGGATCGGCATGAACACGGGATTTTTGAGTTTCACGTAGTCGGGGACCGGCGCTTCGACGTCTTCGTCTTCCATTTCGGCGACATCTTCTTCGGTCTCTTCCTCGGCTTCGTCGGAGGCTTCCTCAGCCGGCTCTTCGGCGGGCTCCTCGTCGGTCACGGCGGGGGCGGCGTCGGCCTCGGTCACCGTCTCGATCTCCTGTTCGGGAACGTCGGCGGGGACGATCGGCTCTTCGACCGGAACCGAAGCAACGGCTTCGGCAGGGGCGGCGGCGGGGGCAGGCGCGGGCGCCTCTTCAAGCAACTCCTCTTCGGGGAGCGCGTCGGGCGCGTCGGCGTCGGCGACGTCTTTGCGCTTCATGATCTTGCGCGAGAAGAAGATGATCAGGTGCAAAATCGCCCAGATCACGAAGAACAGGACCAGGATGATGATGAAACTCGGAACGGTCTTGACGCCGAAATCGGCGAAGATCCCCTGGATCAGATCGAACACAAGGGGCGAGCCCTCTTTCAGAGCGGCGACCAGGTTCTCGGGGAAAGCACCGGTATTGGTCGTGTTCACGGCGATCAGGATCAATCCCGCCATACCCAGCGTCTCGATGACGAGCAGGACGCGGGCAAGCCGGCGGAAGAACCGGATCTTGAAGCATCCGACGACCATCGCCACGACGGCGAAGGCGGCGAGCGCCAGGCAAGCGATCAGAATGATGAATTTCACGACGTCAGCCGCGCCGGTCAGCGCGGGGATCGCCTTCCCGATAAAGCCGAACAGCGGCTTGAACGTTTCGGCGAAGAAGTTGTAGAACTGTGTCATATATGTACCCTTCCTCGATGCGGTTTTTCGGTCGAAGCGACCTCTCTGCACCGTTTTTATAGTTTATTCCAGTATAGCACATCAGGGGAGAAAAAGCAAGACTTTTCAGTAACGTCTTCTCCTGCCGGTGGTGCGTTTCGAAAAGATGATGACCGCGTGCATAATCGCCCAGATCACGAAGAACAGAACGACCAGAACGACGAACGAACCGACGATCTTCTCTCCGAAGAACGGAAACAGTTTTGCAAGCGGGGGACCGATCACGGTGTTCTGTGCGCCGACGACGATATCGACGAGAACGTCAAGCCCGCCCTCCGTCACGTTGAAGCCGATGAGGAACAGCCCCTCGAAAAAGACGATCTCCGAGACCAGAAGGATCCTTGCGAGCCGCCGGAAGAAACTCAACTTGAAGATCCCGATGACGAGGACGATGGCAAGGAAGATCGCGAGGCAGAAAACCGTGAAAACGAAGAAATATCTGCCGATGTCCGATATGAAAAAGAACGGCAGCGCCTTCTGGAAAAAGCCGAGGAATCCGGGCATTTTGTCTACCAGGAATTGATAGAGTTCTTCCATTATCCGCTCCTTCCGATGCGGTCGTTACCTGTTAAGACGGGCGCGCCCGCACCAAAAAATGTAGTATAAGTATATCATAGGGAAAACGAAAAAGTCAACACTTTTCTGTTTTTTCTCTTCCAATGGTCGGAAACGAGAACAGCGCGGGCAACAAAACGGAAGGGGGGCGGTTGCAAGAAACTCCGTTTGCAACGGGACGAGTCCGCCGACGCCTTTTGTCGGCGCGACGGATAAAAAACGGGGAGAGCGTTTGGCTCTCCCCGGGAAACGGCGCCGGATCAGTACATTCCGCCCATTCCGCCTGCGGCGGGAGCGGCGGCGGGCGCCTCTTCCTTCTTGTTCGCGACGACGGCTTCGGTCGTCAGAACGGTGGAAGCGATCGAGGCGGCGTTCTGCAGAGCGGAGCGCGTCACCTTGGTCGGATCGACGATCCCGACCTCGAGCATATCGACGTACTTCTCGTTGTACGCGTCGAAGCCGTAGCCGGTCTTGCCGGACGCCTTCACACGGTCGAGGATCACGGCGCCGTCAAGTCCCGCGTTGTCGGCGATCTGACGGACCGGCGCCTCGAGCGCCTTCATGACGAGTTTGATACCGGTCTTCTCGTCGCCCTCGGCGTCGGGAAGCAGTTTTTCGACGGCGGGAATGACGTTGATATAGGCGGTACCGCCGCCCGCGACGATGCCTTCCTCGACGGCTGCCTTGGTCGCGTTGAGCGCGTCCTCGATGCGGAGTTTCTTCTCCTTCATCTCGGTCTCGGTCGCGGCGCCGACCTTGATGACGGCAACGCCGCCGGCGAGTTTCGCAAGACGCTCCTGCAGTTTCTCGCGGTCGAAGTCCGACGTGGTGGTCTCGATCGCCTGACGGATCTGCGCCACTCTCGCCTTGATGGCGTCGGAGTCGCCCGCGCCGTCGACGATGATGGTGTTCTCCTTGTTGACCTTGACCTGTCTTGCGCGGCCGAGTTGCGCGACGGTGGTCTCTTTGAGATCAAGTCCGAGTTCGTCGGTGATGACCTCGCCGCCGGTCAGGATCGCGATGTCGCGGAGCATTTCCTTCCGTCTGTCGCCGAAGCCCGGCGCCTTTACGGCAACGCAGGTGAAGACGCCGCGCAGTTTGTTCAGAACCAGCGTGGTCAGCGCCTCGCCCTCGACGTCCTCCGCCACGATGAGCAGTTTCTTGCCCGCCTGCACGATCTGTTCGAGCAGGGGAAGCAGATCCTGAATGTTCGAGATCTTCTTATCGGTGATCAGGATATAGGCGTCGTCCAGCACCGCTTCCATCTTGTCGGTATCGGTCGCCATATAGGGGGACAGATAGCCGCGGTCGAACTGCATACCTTCGACCACTTCGCTGTAGGTCTCGGCGCTCTTGGACTCCTCGACCGTGATGACGCCGTCCGAGGTCACCTTCTCCATCGCGTCGGCGATCAGTTGACCGATCACGGCGTCGCCCGCCGAGATGGTACCGACGCGCGCGATATCTTCGGTGCCGGAGACCTTCTTCGAGTTCTTTTTCAGTTCGGCGACCGCCGCGTCGACCGCCTTCTGGATCCCTTTGCGGAGGACCATCGGGTTGGCGCCCGCGGTCACGTTCTTCATACCTTCGCGGATCAGGGTCTGCGCGAGCAGCGTCGCCGTGGTGGTACCGTCGCCGGCGGCGTCGTTGGTCTTGGTCGCGACCTCGCGGACGAGCTGCGCGCCCATATTCTCGGCGGCGTCTTCGAGTTCGATCTCCTTCGCGATCGTCACGCCGTCGTTGATGATGAGCGGCGAGCCGTACTTCTTGTCAAGCACCACGTTCCGACCCTTCGGACCGAGGGTGATCTTCACCGTGTCCGCCAGTTTATCGACGCCGCGCAGAAGGGCGTCTCTCGCTTCGATCCCGTACAGAATGTCTTTTGCCATGATTCTATCCCTCTTTCGCTTTCAGATTGTTTCGGTTTTTATTCCACGACGGCGAGAATGTCGCCGACGCGCACGATGGTATATTCCTCGCCGTCCACCTTGACCTCGGTGCCGGAATACTTGCTCGTGATGACCTTCTGACCGGGTTTCACCGTCATCGGGACCTTTTTACCGTCCACCTCGCCGCCGGGGCCGACCGCGACCACTTCCATCACCTGCGGTTTCTCCTTCGCCGAGCCCGGCAGGATCAGACCGGATTTGGTCGTTTCCTCCGCCTCGATCGCCTTGACCACCACACGGTCGGATAAGGGAATCAGTTTCATTGTCTTGTCCTCCTGTTCCTTTCGGAAATATTAACGAGTGGATTAGCACTCAAAAAGGGCGAGTGCCAATTTTCAGGTACTATTGTAAATCATTGATCCGAAAAAATCAAGCGATTTTGCAAGAATTCACACTTTGTTCACAAACAAAAAGAAGCGCCCCGGAAGGGGGCGGGAGAAAGCCCGCGCAGCCGCCCCGAAAAGGGCGGGTTTTCAGGACAGTTCCCCCCGAAGAAACTCGATCGCGCGCTTCTCTTCGCGCGACACTTTGACCTGCGTCAGCCCGAGCAGATCGGCGACCTTTTGCTGCGAGAGGTCGCGGTAATAGCGGAGCAGAACGATCTTTTTCCGGAGCGCGGGCAACTTGGAGACGGCGAGGGCGAGCGCGATCTTGTCGAAGGTCTTTTCGTTCTCGCCCTCGTCGGGTATGATCTCGCCGAGCGTCGGACCGTCGTCCTCGCGGTAGGCGCGTTCCGAGAGCGAGCGGACGGGGGAAACGGCGTCGAGCGCGTCGGCGGCGTCCTCGGGCGTCGCGCCCACCCGCCTGGCGATCTCCGAGAGGCGGAGTTGTTCGCCGTTTGCCGCCGCTCTCTCGCGTTCCGCCGCGATCATCGCCGCCAGCCGCTTCTTTTCCCGCGAGACCTTGATCGGTCCGTCGTCCCGCAGAAAGCGCCGGATCTCCCCGAAGATCAGCGGGACGGCGTAGGTCGAGAAGG
>CACYZS010000068.1 GCA_902778985.1 uncultured Ruminococcus sp. | reverse complement strand
GCGCTTGAAATGCTCGATCTGATCAAGGAGAACAACGCGAAGGGAAAAACGACCTTTATGATCGTTCCCTACGGCCCGCTCGGCGGGTACAGCGTGCTGGTCTACCTGATCAACAAATACAGGATCAGCCTGAAAAACTGCGTGTTTATGAATATGGACGAGTACGTCGGCGACGACGGGAAGTATATCCCGAGGTCTGATCCCCTCTCGTTCCGCGGCGGTATGGAGCGGATCTTCTACAGCCTGATCGACGACGAGTTGAACGTACTGCCCGAGAACCGGTACTTCCCGGATCCCGACGATCCCGGAATGTGCCTGCGCCTGATCGAGAAGTACGGCGTGCCCGATATGACCTGGGGCGGGATCGGCATCAACGGCCACTTCGCCTTCAACGAGCCGCCCGAACCCGACGAGGTCTGCACCAACGAGGAGTTCCTTGCCCGTCCGACGCGCGTCCTCAACATCACGCGCGAAACGCGCACCATCAACGCGTACATGAACTGCGGCGCCAACCTGGAGGCGATCCCGAAAAAGTGCATCACGGTCGGTATGAAGGAGATCTATTCGTCCGAGCGCATCCGGATCCTGATGCCCCGCGACTGGCTTGCCGCGATGCTCCGCCGCGTCCTGCACGGCG
Organism: uncultured Ruminococcus sp.; assembly: GCA_902778985.1. Lineage (GTDB taxonomy): Bacteria > Bacillota > Clostridia > Oscillospirales > CAG-272 > UBA1740. The sequence continues at coordinate 5,876 of CACYZS010000068.1, read as the reverse complement.
AGGTGACCTGCCGCGTCCCCTGCTCGCTCTTCCAGAACCACAAGGACTGCATGGTCTACGCGTGCAACGACGCCATTTACGGCGACGTGATCCCGAAGATCCGTATTTACAACAAGAAATGATCGCCGTAGTCAACGGCGTTCTCGTAACGCCCGATCGGGTGCTGAAGGGCAAGACCCTTCTGTTCGACGAGAAGATCGTCGCGATCCGGGACGCTGACGAACCGATCCCCGGGGGCGCGCGAATAATCGACGCGGCGGGCGGCTACGTGCTTCCCGGGTTCGTCGATCTGCACGTCCACGGCGGCGGGGGCGCCGACTTCCTCGACGCCGATCCCGACGCGATCGAAACGGTCTTGAAGACCCACGCGAAGCACGGCACGACTTCCCTGCTCGCGACCACCCTGACCTGCCCCGACGAAGTGCTCTACGCCGGGATCGGGCGGTTGGGCGACGCGATCGAGAACGGAACGCCCGAAGGCGGGAGCGAGATCCTCGGGATCCACCTTGAGGGACCGTATTTCGCGGCGGCGTCCAAAGGCGCGCAGGCGATCACGGAACAGAAGATCCCGACGGAAAAAGAACTGAACGAACTGTATGCCCTCTCGCGCGGGCATATCGTCCGTTTTGACGCCGCACCCGAACTGCCCGGAATGGACCTGTTCGCCGACTGGACGCGCGAACGCGGGATCCTTGCGTCGATCGGACACAGCGCGGCAAACGCCGAAACTGCTCTTGCGTACTACGCCAAGGGCTTTTCGCATATCACGCACCTTTACTGCAGCACCACGACCGAACACAAAGAGGGGCAGACGGTCCACGGCGGGATCGTCGAGGCGGCGTACCTTGAGGACGGCTTCACGGTCGAACTGATCGCCGACGGCAAACATATCCCGCGCGAGACCATGCTTCTCTGCTTCAAGATCAAAGGGGCAAAAAAGACCGCCCTGATCACCGACGCCATGCGCGCGGCGGGAACCGAAGCAAAAGAATCGATCCTCGGCGAGAAAAACACGGGAACGCCGGTCATGATCGAGGACGGCGTGGCGAAACTCTTCGACCGGAGTTCGTTCGCGGGCTCGGTCGGGACGATGGACGTCTGCTTTGCGACCGCCCTGCGCTACGGCGTGCCGCTCGCGGACGCCGCCGAAAGTTGCACGCTGACGCCCGCCCGCATCGCCGGTTTTGCCGACCGGAAGGGGTCGCTCGACGTGGGCAAAGACGCCGACGTCCTGCTCTTTGACGGCGAACGCAACCTGAAAAAAGTCTTCGTCGGCGGAAAGGAGATCAAAGAGTGAACGCAAACGAAAAACGACCTTATCTAAGCGAGATCTACTCCTCGATCGCCGACGTCACGCCGAAAAAGATCAACGGAAAACCGATCGACTGCGCGAAGATGCCCGCGAACGGGACCTACTCGTTCAAAGTGACCTATTCGTACCCGGGGGATGGCGAAGCGACGGTCCTTCCGGTGGGGTTTTCGATCAAATCCTCGTCCGACGCGCTTCCCTTCGACGTCTACAAAATCGGGAACGTGCCGGTCGTCAACCCGGTGCCGAACAACCTGAAACCCGAGTATTTCGTCTCAGGCGAACCCTCGCTCTACCCTGATCCCCTGTTCCTTCGCGACCGCGGCTAGCGTATCGAGTACGACGATTTCAGTCAGCGGTATTTTGAAGAGGGGCAGACCTATACCCTGAACGCCGTGCGCGACGTGCAGGCGCTGTGGGTGGAGATCAACCCCGACGGGGCGCGGCTCGCGCCCGGGAAATACCGCCTCACCTGCGTCTTTTACGACCTGTACCGCGGCAACGCCCTCTCGGAAAAGGCCTTCGAGATCGAGGTGCTCGACAAAGAGGTTCCGGAGAGCGGATTAAAGTGCACCAACTGGTTCTACTGTGACGCGCTCGCCGACGTCTACGGGGAAACGATCTTTTCGGAGCGGCTCTTTTCGATCATCGGCGACTTCGTCGAAACGGCGGCGAAACACGGGATCAACATGATCCTGACGCCGGCGTTCACCCCGCCGCTCGATACCCAGCGCGGAAAGGAACGGAAGACCGTCCAACTCGTCCGGGTGACGAAACGGAACGGCGTCTATTCCTTCGACTTTTCGCTCTTCGAGCGGTTCGTTTTGCTCTGTAAGAGCAAGGGGATCCGGTACTTCGAGCATTCGCACCTGTTCACCCAATGGGGTGCGGGACACGCGCCCAAGATCGTGGCGGAGGTCGACGGCGAGACCAAGCGTATTTTCGGGTGGGACACCGACGCGCGTTCCGCCGAGTACGCGGACTTTCTGCGGGCGTATATCCCCGCCCTGCTCCCGGTGCTCGACCGGCTTGGGATCCGCGACAAGACCTTCTTCCACGTCTCGGACGAACCGCAAGCAGAGCATCTTGACAACTACCGTTTCGCGGCGTCGCTGCTTCGCGGGATCGAACCGAGCCTGACCACCTTCGACGCCATGAGCAACTACTCGTTCTACGAGGGCGGAACGGTCGATATCCCGGTTGTGCGGGAGATCTCTCCCGACCTTGACAAGTTCGTTTCCGGGTGCGAAAACTTCTGGATCTACTACACGGGCGGCGTCATCAACGAGGGCAACGCCAACCGCGTGATCACCCTGCCCCAGGCGCGCAACCGTCTGCTCGGTCTGCACCTGTACCTTTCAAACGCAAAAGGCTTTCTGCATTGGGGCTACAACTATTACTACGACGTGCTGACGCACGGGATCGCGGATCCTTTCGCCGATCCCTGTTTCTACCTCGGTTCACCGGGAACGTCGTACGTCGTTTACCCCGGAAGGAACGGCAAGCCGATCCCCTCGCAGAGGCTGAAAGTCATGAAAGAGGCGTTCGACGACTACGCGCTGCTGAAAACGCTCGAAAACAAGATCGGGCGGGCTGCGGTGCTCGGTATGATCGAAGAGGCGGTCGGGCGCGTCGGGTGCGACGTCGCGGTTCCCGGAGAGGGACTGCTTATGATCCGCGACCGGGCGCTGGAACTTCTCTAAAAAAACGAACAAGGCGGGTTTTCCCGCCTTGTTTTTTTATCGGAACTCTATCTCGACCCGAAGCGTCTCTTCGGTTGAAATCGAACCCCTTGTATTTACGGCGCAGTGCGTCGCAAATACCAAGATCCCGCCCCGAAACGTCCCTCTTTTCCCTGCCGTCTCCGTCAGGACATCAGCAAACTCAGGATCTCAAAATGCTTTTTGATTGCGCTCGTGACGGTGATCGTGACCGTGTGCGTCTTGACCTCGTTTGAGGTATACAACTCCACCGCCGCCGGATAGTCCCCCCATCCGTCCGGGAAGTTGCCGTTCACGAATCCCGCCTGCACGCCGTCGATTTCGACCTTGACGATGCCGGTTTTGCCGTCGGTCGTCTTGTAGTACAGCAGACCGAAGTTCGCAAATTCCGCTTCAAAGGTGATCGTGCCGCCGGTATTGGTCGCCCAGCCCTTCTTGAATTTGCTCGGCTTGGTATCCAGCGTGAAGTTCGCGTCGGGCGTCGCGGTCAAGGTCGCGGAGTCCTTATCGTAGATCCCGGCGTTCGCGTATTTGTCGCCCGTGATCGAGGGCGTCGCCGGATCGAACGCCGTGACCGTACCCGTCGCGGGGGCGTTCTTCACTTCCGTCAGGAAATGCGTGACGATCTCGGCGACCCACGAGTGACCGAGATTGTTCGGATGCGTGCCGTCGCCCGAGATCTGGTTAAAGCGGAAGTTCCCCGCCTCGACCTCCGGCATGACCGCGTCGCGATAGGAGAGCACGGGCACCCCGTACGCCTTCGCCGCGGCGGCGTGACACGCCTGACAGTTCCCGCCGTCCTCGAGCACCATTTCGATCAGAACGACCGCGGGGTTATTCGGCGCGGAAAGGCACTTCCGGATCAGACTTTCCATCGTCGCTTTGTAGAAGTCGTTATCGAGGTCGTTGATATACTCGATGAAAATGACGTCCGGATTCTTCGAGAGAACGTCCCTGTCTACACGGTGCACCGCGAGATAGGAGTCGGTCGCGCCGATACTGACGTTCAGGCAGGCAGTCGCGCTCTTCGCGTTTTCGGTAAACCAATTCTCGACGAGTTTCTTAAAAGACCTTCCCCCGTTGCTGCCGCTGCCGTCCGAGATCGAGTCGCCGAGGAAAAAGACATTCGTCTTCCCCGTGTAACTCTCGTCGAAGACCTGCGTGAGTTTCGCCTTCAGCCGGGCGGTATCGCCCTCGTAGTACACCGAACGGGCGATCATATTCTCGGTCATCCCGGATTCGGGATCGAAGGGAGCGTCCGCGACGGGATACCTGGAAAGCAGAGGTTCCTCTTCGACCGGGCTATCCGACGCGGTCGTTTGACCGTCAGAAGCGGAACTCCCGGTCGCGCGGGTGGTGCCTTCCGTCGGCGACGGCTCGCCGGTCTTGCTGCAGGAGACGAGCAGCGTACCCGTAAGAAGGATCGCGAGAGCAAGAGAAACGAACTTTTTCATAACCGTCTCATCCTTTCATTTAAAAATGATCCGAAACGCCGCGGTCATTCCCCGCCTGCGGAAAGGAACTCCCTGCCAACGTTAAAACCAATCTCAAGTTGATCCGCCTGGTTCCAATGCCATTGATCCGATCCGAGTCCGTCCGTATTCACCTTGCCGGTATTCTCGTCGTATCTTGAGATCGCGTATTGAGAATTGTCCACCACGTAGCAATTCGACACGGAGTCGGGAAGTCTTTTCTGCATCGCAATAAATTCCAGGTTTACGCTCTCCGCTCTCGGATATTCCAAGTTCTGCGTTTGCGAGATCGTGCCGACGACGATCGGCATTTCGGCGGCGCCCCGATCGTCTCCCGCCGTCATTGCCCGCACGATCCTGGCAACGTCGCGGCGAATATCGGACGCGAAATACCGGAACGCCACCGCGTATTCATCCGGCTCGCGGCGGTCGTTTTCCCCCTGCATCCAGTAAAGTCCCTTGATATTGACGTTGGTATAGCCCATGCCGCGCAGCGACATCAAGCGATTCTTGATCACCTCTAAAAACTCGCGATAGAGCGCCCCGGTCATGCTCGCTTTGTATTCCGCTTGGTTTTTGAAGCCCAGTTCCGCTACGGCGTACGAAGGCGAAACCCACGTGCCGTACTTGTTGCTGGGGCCCGTGGTATCGGTCACCTTTGTAAGAAGACTCGTCCCGCCGTGACCGTATTTGATGATGCCGGCTGTCTTTCCGCTCGTTTCATTATAAAATTCGGAGAGTGCTTTTGCCATACCGGCTTCCGGTCCCATCTTCTCACCGCCGCCGGCTCCGAGCCCTAATTTCGTCGTGCGCCACGCGTAATCCTGTGCGGTGTAATAATCCCCCGAATCCCAACGCAGTCTGCCCGCGAAAAGAACGTTGGAAAACCCTTTTTTGAGTTCGGGTGCAAATTCGTACGCCGCGTTTTTGTCCACGATGTTCGTGTACCCGACGGCGTTGGACTGTCCTGCAACAAGATAAATGTCGATCACGTTTTCCTCACCGTAAAAAAAGGCGCTTTTTTTGCTTTCGTCGTCATTTTGTCCCGTAGTGGTTTCCGGTTTTTTGCTCTCTTCGGTCTGCGTTTGACTTTGTTCCCCGCTCTGCTGTTCTTCCTGCTCTTTCACCGCGCAGGAAACAAGCGTAAACAGAAGCAACGCCGCAAGCATTGCCGCAAGCGTCCGTTTCATCGTCGGTCTCCTTCTTCGGAAAAATCCCATTGTGTTTGATATCTCTATTATAGCATTTAACGCGAAGAATTACTATTAACTATTTGTCGGATTGTATCAATATTTTGTCCTGCGCGTAAAACGCGGCGCGCGGATCACCGCCCGAATCCGTGATCCGGGCGACCGAAATCGCGTCGTTTTATAC
>CACYZS010000067.1 GCA_902778985.1 uncultured Ruminococcus sp. | reverse complement strand
AGTTCTACGAGGGCGATTACCGTCCCAATATTACGCAGATGCAGGAACATCCTGCGCTGCAGCAATACCTTTCCGACCTCGTCGATTTCGCCGAACTCGGCGACTATATCCTTGTCCACGGGTGGGTCCCGCGCGCGTCGGAGTCCGCGGGGCGTGACTGGCGGCGCGGGAACTGGTACAGGGCAAGATGGGCGAACGGTATGGAAGAGTGGAAATGCGGCGTCCGCCCGCGGGACAAAACCGTGATCTGCGGACACTGGCACGCCAGTTGGGGGCACGCGATCATCGACAAGAGCGGTCCCGAGTTCGGTCCCGGCGCGGACTTCTCGCCTTTCTCCCGCAAGGGGATCCTGGCGATCGACGCCTGCACCGCCTATTCGCACAAGATCAACTGCGTCAAACTGGAGTTTTCGGGGAACGACTGGCAATAACCCCCCTCTCCGCTCTCAATAAAACGATACCCCGGGGCTTCGCCGCTTGGCGATGCCCCGGGGTTTATCATCCGGTCGTTCGGGATCGTCCCCGTCCCCGTCGCATAGTCGTCCGGGGCGCGCGGCAGAGTCACGAACCGAACTTCTCGTTGTACGCGCGAATGCTCCGGGCGATCACCTCGCGCGCTGCGACGTGTCCCTCGGTCTTGGAGACGTAGGTCTTCTTCCCTTCCAGTTGCTTGTAGACCGTGAAGAAGTGCTCCATCTCCGCCATCATGTGTTCGGGCAGGTCGTGGATCGACTTATAGCCCGAGTAGGACGGATCGCTGAACGGCAGGGCGATGATCTTCTCGTCCATTTCCCCGCTGTCCTCCATCGAGATCACGCCGATCGGGAAGCAGCGCACCAGCGAGCAGTTCAGAATGGATTCGGAACACATCACCAGAACGTCCAGAGGATCCCCGTCCTCGGAGAGCGTGCGGGGAATGAAGCCGTAGTTGGCGGGATAGTGGGTGGACGTGTAGAGGACGCGGTTCAAAATCAGCATCCCGGTCTCTTTATCCAGTTCGTATTTCTGTTTCTGCCCCTTGGTGATCTCAATGTACGCGATAAAATCCCGGGGCGTGATGCGTTCGGGGGAAATGTCGTGCCAGATGTTCATCGGTTACTCCTTTTTTAAGTCGGGACGGGCGCCGTCGGAGGACGGCGCCCGCATTCGGTTTTCGGGACGCGGCAAACTTATTTGTCTTGTCCTTTTTTAGCCGCCTTTTCGGCTTTCTCTTTCTTGACTTCGGAGTCGGCGGCGAGTTCAATGAAGAACAGGTTGCCGAGAAGCGCGAAGAGATAGAGGCAGAACGGGATCGCCTGCGCCAGGATCGCGCCTTTGATCCCCGCCGGGTGGATGATGATCACGATCAGCCCGATGATCAGTTCCACGACGCAGTAGGTCCCGGAGATCAGGGCGAGGGTGATCCGGAACACCGGACCGTTCTCGGTCTGCCGCGCGAACCAGGGCGTCACGATCAGGAGCAGAAACGCGACCTGGATCCAGACGTAGGAGATCCAGACCGACTGCGGATGCGTCGTTCCGGCAACCAGAAAGAAGATCAGGTTGAACAGGATCAGGGGGATCGCAAAAAAGCCGCAAAGAAGAGCACTTTTTCTCATATCGACACCTCTCTTTTTTTAGTCGTGGTCTTGCAGGGGAACCGTTTCCCTGTTTTCATTGTATAATCGTTTGCCGTTTTTGTCAAGAGAAAAGCGAAGGATCGGGCGGGGGGCGGTCTGCGTTTTCGGTTCATTTATCCCGGCGCGCCGGGGTCTCGGAGAAGAACTTCTTGTACATTTTATAGAAGTTGGCGTAATTGTCGTAGCCGATCGACCGCGCCGCTTCCTTCGCGGGCATCTTGTTGCGGATCAGGTCGGCGGCGAACACGATCTTCTTCTGCAGAATGTACTGTTTGACCGAGATGTTCATCTTCCGGCGGAAAACGTGGCAGAGCGTCGACTTCGAGAGGTAGAGGTGCCGGGCGATGTCGTCGAGGGTGATCCGGTCGTGAATGTGCCGGTCGATGTACTCCGAGATCTGGTGGATCATGGGATCGGATTCGCCGAGCGAGCCGACCGAACTGTACATGATCCGATGGTAGAGGATCTGGATCAGGATACTTTCGACCAAGGGGCCGTAGCGTTCGGGCGACGGCATCTGCATCACTTCCGCCAGCGGGTCGAGCATCTGCTTTAAGAACGGGTGGACGTAGAACGGCTCTTCCCCGATCGCGGAAATGACCTCTTCGCGGATCTGCTTGGGGATCAGGTCGCGGTCGAACAGCACGGTCACGCGGCGGTAGTTACCGCTCTTGACCGAAAAGACGCTGTGGTAGAGGTGCGGGGGAATGATCGCCATGTGATAGGGCTGCAGTTCCACGCGCTTGCCTTCCACGACGATATGGACGGTGCCCTCGTAGACCGCGATCAACTCAAAAGACAGATGGCAATGGGTGTCGAATATCCGCTTGGAACCCGTGATCTCTTCACGGTACGCGAACTCGGTATGTCCCGTTTTCAGAATCTTTTGCATCAGTCAGCCCCCTCGGGAAAAACATTTTCTTTATTATAACAGATGTTTGCAAAAAAAGCAATCATTTTCATAAAAAAAAGAATTGACTGGCAAAATGGATATGTTATAATTAAATATATACCGCCACGAAATCAACAAAAAAAGAAATGTGAAACGAACAATGCTGAACGATTCTTTGCCTTTCGGATCACTCACGATCCCCAATCGCGTCGTCTTCCAGCCGATGGAGGGGTGCGACTGCGGGGAGGACGGAACGCCGGGCGAACTGACGATCAAGAAGTACATGAACGCCGCGCGCTCGGGCGCCGGGCTGATCTGGCTCGAGGCGACCGCGGTCTGCCCCGAGGGACGGACCAACCCGCGACAGATGATGCTGACGCGCGACAACCTCGCGCAGTTCAAAAAACTCGTCTCGGATATGCGCCGGACGGCGAAAGAAGAGACGGGGATCCGCCCCGCGATCTTCATTCAGTTGACGCACTCGGGACGGCAGAGCATCGTTCCGATGATCGCCTACCGTCACCCGCTCTACGAGGCGACGCGCCCCGTCACCGACGAGAATATCGTCACGGACGAATACCTTGCGACCCTCCCCGCCCGCTACGCCGAGACCGCGAAACTCGCCGTCGAAGCCGGGTTTGACGGCGTGGACGTAAAGTCCTGCCACGGGTATCTGTTCCAGGAGTTGCTTTCGTCCTTTACCCGCCCCGGCAACTACGGCGGGAGTTTCGAGAACCGCACGCGGCTCTATATCGACTCGATCCGCGCGGTCAAAGCCGCGCTGCCGAAGGGATTCCCGATCGTGACGCGCCTCAGCGTTTCGGACGTGATCCCCTACCCCTACGGTTTCGGTACCGACAAGGACGGCAACCTCGACCTGACCGAACCCGACCGCCTGATCGGGATGCTGATAAACGAAGGGATCTCGATGCTGAACGTGACGCTCGGCAACCCCTACTACAACTCCTTCGTCAACCGTCCCTACCGCGCCCCCGCGGGTGCGCCCGAGACCCCCGACGTCGGACTTGCCCGCTTTGAGGAAGTGGAGAAACATATCAAGACCCTCTTCCCCGACCTTCCGCTCGTCGGATCGGGACTGTCCTTCTACCGCGCCGACCTTCTCGAACGCGCCGAGGATCAACTGGCGCGCGGGATCTGCGATCTGGTCGGGTTCGGCAGAATGACGCTCGCCTACCCCACCTTCTACCGCGACTATCTTGCCGGTAAGTTCGATCCCAGGAAAGCCTGCGTCGCCTGCTCCAAATGCACGGCGCTGATGCGGGCGAAATGCGTATCGGGCTGCGCCGTTTTCAACGAGTATTACAGAAACCTTTACAAGGAGAAAGTAGAATGCAAAAAGTAGCCGTTGTCACCGGTTCCTATCAGGGGATCGGCAGAGGGATCGCGGACGCCCTGAAGTCCGCGGGGTACAAGGTCGTTTATTCCGACGTGCACGATTCGTTGGAAGGCGAACTGTACTGCAAATGCGATATCTCGAAAGCCGCCGACCGTGAGAACCTCGCCGACTTCGTCGAGCGCGAGTGCGGTCGGATCGATCTGCTCGTCAATAACGCGGGCGTCGCCTGCAAGGTGCGGCTCGACATCCTCGAGACCACCGAGGAGAGTTTCGACCGCGTGGTCGGCATCAACACGAAGGGCACCTTCTTCATGTGCCAGACCTTCGCGAACCGCATGATCGCCGAGCAGTCCAAGGGGCTCGAAGACTACAATCCCCGGAGCGTCAACATCGCGTCCAACTCGAGTTACACGTCGAGCACCTCGCGCGGCGAATACTGCATCTCGAAGGCGGGCGTCTCGATGATCACGACGCTGTTCGCCGACAAACTCGCCGAGTTCAATATCCCGGTGTTCGAGGTCCGTCCCGGCATCATCAAGACCCCGATGACCGAGGTCGTGTCGGCAAAGTACGACAAACTGATCGCCGAGGGGATCACCCCGATCAAGCGTTGGGGCACGCCCGAGGACGTGGCGAAATGCGTCCTCGCCGCCGCAAGCGGTCTGCTTGATTTCGGTACCGGCACCGTTCTGAACGCGGACGGCGGTTTCCATATCCGCAGACTTTGAAATCTTCGTCCGCCGTCCCTATCGCGGCGGACGTTCTTTATTCCGAAAAAGGAGAAAACTATGAGAACCGAACGTTTTGACGCGGTGGTGATCGGATCGGGCTGCGCGGGCTACAACTGCGCCGACTGGCTCTTTGATCTCGGGTACAAGAATATCGCGCTTTTGACCGAGGGGCGGCTGCTCGGCACGTCCCGCAACACGGGAAGCGACAAGCAGACCTACTACAAACTCTCGCTCGCGGGCGACGAGGGCGACAGCGTGATGAATATGGCACAGACGCTGTTCTCGGGCGGAGCGATGGACGGCGACGTCGCGCTCGCCGAGGCGGCGAACTCCGCGCGGTGCTTTCTCAAACTGGCGGGGCTGGGCGTCCGGTTCCCGACCAATGAATACGGTGAATTCGTCGGCTACAAGACCGACCACGACCCCTTCTGCCGCGCGACCTCGATCGGTCCCTACACCTCGAAAGCGATGACCGAGGTTCTTGAAGCGGCGGTCGAAAAGAAGGGGATCCGCATCCTCGACAAGACGCAGGCAGTGAAGATCCTGACCGAGGGCGGTCGGGCGATCGGCGTGCTGGCGCTCGACACAAGTAAACCCGGCAAGCCCGGCTACGTCGCGATCTCCGCGCCGCACGTGATCCTCGCTACCGGGGGACCCGCCGCCGTTTACTTCGACTCGGTCTATCCCGTGTCGCAGACCGGGAACTCGTCGCTCGCGCTCGAGGCGGGGGCGGCGTTCGGCAACCTGTCGGAGTGGCAGTACGGACTTGCCTCGACCGACTTCCGCTGGAACGTGTCGGGAACCTATCAGCAGGTGCTTCCCCGCTATATCTCGATCGACGCCGACGGGACCGAACACGAGTTCCTCTGCGACTATTTCGAGAACCCGTCCGAGGCGATCGACCGCGTGTTCCTGAAGGGCTACGAATGGCCCTTCGACGTGCGGAAACTGCACGGTTCGTCCTACATCGACCTGCTCGTCTACCGCGAGAGCGTGGTGCTCGGACGCAAGGTTTATATGGATTTCACCCGCGAACCCACCGGGATCGGCGAGAACTTCTCGGGGGTGGGCGAGGTCGCGAAGAAGTACCTTTCCAATTCCGACGCCCTGATCGCGCGCCCGATCGAGCGGCTTAACAAGATGAATCCCGGCGCCATCTCGCTCTACGCCGAGCACGGCATCGACCTCTGGAAAGAGCCGCTTCGCATCGCGGTCTGCGCACAGCACAACAACGGCGGCGTGCGGATCGACGCGAACTGGCAGACCACCGTGCCGGGGCTCTACGTGATCGGCGAGGCGGCGGGCAGTCTCGGCATCTTCCGTCCGGGCGGAACGGCGCTCAACTCCTGTCAGGTCGGCGGGCTCCGCGCGGCGCAGCATATCGTCTACGACAGCAAGGCGAAGGCGTCCGGGAACTTTGACAAGATCGCCGAACAAGCGATCAAGGAGACCGACGCCCTGATCGACGCGACCAAGGGCGAGCGTTCGACGGTCGACGTCATGCGGGCGCGCTACGCGACGCGTATGAGCGGGAACTTCGCGTTTTTGCGCTCTATCCCCGCAATGAAAGCGGCGCTCCCCGAGATCGAAAAGGATCTTCGCGCCTTTGCCGACAAGAACAAGTGGGCGAATACCGACGAGATCCCCGCGCTCTTCAAGAACCTCGATATTATCCGGATGTCGCGCGCGATCGCGACGGCGATCCTCTACACCGCCGAGCGGTTCGGTTCGCGCGGCTCGGGCTTCGTGCTCGACGGCGGGGACTTCATGGACCGGATCCCCCGGCCCGAGGACGAAACCGGCAGAGGGCAGATCGTGACGGTGAAGAAAAACGGCGAAGAACTCGCGATCGAGGTCGTGCCGGTCCGCCCGATCCCCACGGGACGCGACCTGTGGTTTGAAAAGGTCTGGGGCGCAT
>CACYZS010000066.1 GCA_902778985.1 uncultured Ruminococcus sp. | reverse complement strand
GAGTTCCTCTCGATGGGAAAAAGCACGCCGTTTGCGGGATGGGAGGTCGCCGGGAAATGTATGCTGACCGTCTCGCGCGGCAAAGTCGCCTATCTTGCGCCCGCAGTGAAAGGGAGTAACCGATGAAACAAACCGTTCTGACCGTTCAAACGAACGAACCGATTGCCAAAAGCGTCTTTAAGATGACGCTTACGGGCGACCTCTCCGACGTGATCCGCCCGGGGCAGTTCGTCAACCTGAAACTCGACGGGTTCTATCTCCGCCGCCCCATCTCGGTCTGCGACAAGGTCGGCAACACGCTGACGCTGATCTACAAGACGGTGGGCGACGGGACGCGCGCGCTCGCACGTTACGAAAAAGGAAAAGAGATCGACTGTCTGACCGGGCTCGGGAACGGCTACGACGCCGCCCTCTCGGGGGACGCTCCCCTGCTTGTCGGCGGGGGCGTCGGGGTGCCGCCGCTCTACTGGCTCGCCCGGACGCTGATCGCCAAAGGAAAACGCGTGACCGTGATCCTCGGCTTCAACACCGCGGACGAGGTCTTCTTTGAAAACGAGTTCCGCGCCCTCGGGGCAAACGTCGTCGTGACGACGGTGGACGGCTCCCGCGGGACGAAAGGGTTCGTCACCGACGCGCTGGCGGGGCTTGACTACACCTACGTTTACACCTGCGGACCGGAACCCATGCTCCGGGCGCTCTACCGGGCGACCAAGGTCGACGGGCAGTACAGTTTCGAGCGCCGCATGGGGTGCGGGTTCGGCGCGTGCATGGGCTGCACCTGCAAAACCATTACCGGCAACAAGCGGATCTGCCGCGAAGGTCCGGTACTGACACGGGGGGAGATCGTATGGGAAGACTGAACGTAACGCTCTGCGGAATTGAACTCGACAATCCCGTGATCCCGGCGTCCGGGACCTTCGGCTTCGGGTACGAGTTCGCCGAATACTACGATATCAATCAACTGGGGACCTTCAGTTTCAAGGGGACGACCGCGCAGCCGCGCTTCGGGAACGTCACGCCCCGGATCGCCGAAACGCCGTCCGGGATGCTCAACGCCGTCGGACTCCAGAACCCCGGCGTCGACCGGGTGCTCTCCGAGGAGTTGCCCAAACTGAAAAAGGTCTTTTCCAAACCCGTGATGGCGAACGTCTCGGGCTTCTCGGTCGGGGAGTACGTCGAGGTGGTCGAAAAACTCGACGCGGATCCGTCGATCGGGTGGTTCGAAGTCAATATCAGTTGTCCGAACGTCCACGGGGGCGGCATGAGTTTCGGGACCGATCCGAAGGCGGCGGCGGAAGTGACCAAGGCGGTGAGAGCCGCGACCAAAAAGCCGATCATATTGAAACTCTCGCCGAACGTCGCCGACATCACCGCGATCGCGCGGGCGGTGGAAGACGCGGGCGCCGACGGCGTGTCGCTCATCAACACGCTGCTCGGGATGCGGATCGATATCGGTCGCCGCAAGCCCCTGCTCGGGAATATCACCGGGGGGCTGTCGGGTCCCGCCGTATTCCCGGTCGCGCTCCGCATGGTGTACCAGACCGCGAAAGCCGTAAAGATCCCGGTGATCGGGATGGGCGGCGTTTCCCGCGCCGAGGACGTGATCGAAATGATGCTCGCCGGCGCGACGGCAGTTGAAGTAGGCGCGGCGAACCTGGTCGATCCCTACGCCTGCCGGGACATCATCCGCGACCTGCCCGGCGTAATGGACAGATACAAGATCGAAAATCTGCAAGATATCATCGGAGGTGCAATCAAATGAAACGCGACGTGATCGTTGCCTGCGACTTTCCCACGGCGGAGGCGACCTTTGCCTTCCTCGACCGGTTCCAAAAGGAAAAGCCGTTTGTCAAGATCGGAATGGAACTCTTCTACGGGGCGGGACCCGAGATCGTGCGGCAGATCAAGGCGAGAGGACACAAGATCTTTCTCGACCTGAAACTGCACGATATCCCGAATACGGTCAAACGGGCGATGGCGGTCCTCTCGAACCTCGACGTCGACCTCTGCAACCTGCACGCCGCGGGCGGGCTGGATATGATGCGGGCGGCGATCGAGGGGCTGACGCGCCCCGACGGCACGCGCCCCGCTCTGATCGCGGTGACGCAACTGACCTCGATCGACCAGGCGCGCCTGACGGGGGAACTGCTGATCGACCGTAGTCTCCCCGAAGTCGTGACCCAATACGCGAAGAACGCGAAGGAAGCCGGGCTCGACGGCGTGGTCTGCTCCCCGCTCGAAGCCGGGACGGTGCACGAGGCGTGCGGCGCGAACTTCCTTACCGTGACGCCGGGCGTGCGCTTCGCCGACGGCGCGATCGGAGACCAGAAGCGGGTGACGACGCCCGAAAAAGCCAGAGAACTCGGCTCCGACCTGATCGTGGTCGGGCGTCCGATCACGGCGGCGGACGATCCCGTCGCCGCATACCGCCGGTGCGTCCGTGAATTTCTCGGACAATAACGAAAGGATGGAATAGATATGCAGAAAAAAATTGCGCGCGACCTGCTCTCGATCGGAGCGGTCTTCTTCCGCCCCGACGAGCCCTTCACCTGGGCGAGCGGGATCAAGAGCCCGGTCTACTGCGACAACCGGCTGACCCTCACGTCCCCCGCCGTGCGGTGTGACGTCGAGGAAGGACTTGCCACCCTCGTCAAGGAGAACTACCCCGACGCCGAGGCGCTCTTCGGCACGTCGACCGCGGGGATCGCGCACGCCGCCATCACGGCGCATCTGCTCGGTCTGCCGATGGGGTACGTCCGGAGCGGCGCGAAGGATCACGGACGGCAGAACCGGATCGAAGGCAAACTTGAAAAGGGTGAAAAAGTGGTCGTGGTCGAGGATCTGATCTCGACCGGGGGCAGCGTGATCGAGGTGGTCGACGCCCTGCGCGAAGAGGGGGCGGAAGTCCTCGGGATCGTTTCGATCTTCACCTACGGTATGGCGCGCGGGCTCGAACGGCTCGCCGAAGCAAAGGTCAAGAACGTATCGCTGACAAACTTCGACGTGGTGGCAAAGGTCGCCGCGGAGGAGGGGTTTATTCGCGAAAGTGACGTCAAACGCCTGATCGCCTTCCGGAACAACCCGTCGGACGAGAGTTGGATAGGAGACAAGAAATGAAACACCTGATCGACATTCTCGATCTGACGCGTGAAGAGATCGAAGACCTGATCGACGTTTCGCTCGACATCATCGCGAACCGCGACAAGTACAAGGACGCCTGCCGGGGCAAGAAACTGGCGACGCTCTTTTACGAACCCTCGACGCGCACGCGCCTGAGTTTTGAAGCCGCGATGTACGAACTCGGCGGGAACGTCCTCGGCTTCTCCGAGGCGAACTCGAGTTCGGTCTCGAAGGGCGAGAGCGTCTCGGACACCGCGCGGATCGTCGGGCTCTACGCCGACGTGATCGCGATGCGCCACCCGAAAGAGGGCGCTCCCTTAGTCGCCTCGCGCGTCGCGGGCGTGCCGGTCATCAACGCGGGCGACGGCGGGCACAACCACCCGACGCAGACGCTTGCCGACCTGCTTACCATCCGCCGCGAGAAGGGCGGGTTCGAGAACCTGACGGTCGGGTTCTGCGGCGACCTCAAGTTCGGGCGGACGGTCCACTCCCTTCTCTCGGCGCTCTCGCGCTACGCGGGGGTGCGCTTCATCCTGATCTCGCCCGAGGAACTGCGGCTCCCCGGCTACCTGATCTCGGACGTGATCGAAAAGAACGGGATCCCCTACGTCGAGACGCGGCACCTTGACGAAGTGCTGCCCGACCTTGATATCCTCTATATGACGCGGGTACAGAAGGAACGCTTCTTCAACGAAGCCGACTACCTGCGCTTAAAAGACAGTTATATCCTGACCTCCGACAAACTGAAAGCGGCGAAACCGACCCTCTCGGTGATGCATCCCCTGCCCCGCGTCAACGAGATCGCGCAGGACGTCGACGACGATCCCCGCGCCTGCTATTTCCGGCAGGCGGAGAACGGCAAGTATATCCGGGAGGCGCTGATCCTCTCGCTTCTGGGGGTGAAATTATGATCATCGGACAGATCAAGGACGGTATCGTTCTCGACCACATCACGGCGGGCAACGCGCTCCGCATCTATCACGTGCTGGGGCTTGACCGCCTCGACTGCACGGTCGCGCTGATCCAGCGCGCCGACAGCAAGAAGATGGGCAAAAAGGACATCATCAAGGTCGGTCAGGTGATCGATCTGGACTTCGACGTGCTCGGGTACCTCGATCCCGGGATCACGGTCAACGTCATCAAAAACGGCGAACTCGCCAAGCGCGAACACCTGTCGCTGCCGGACAAGGTGACCGACATCATCCGGTGCAAGAACCCGCGCTGCATCACGTCGACCGAGCCGGGCATCCCGCAGCAATTCCGGCTGACCGACCGAAAGAACAAGATCTACCGCTGCGTCTTCTGCGACAGCGAAGCGCCGACGGAACTCTGAAAAACCATTCTATAACCGGGAGAGAAATATGAAACGCAACGACATCAAAAAGATCATGATCATCGGTTCGGGACCGATCGTCATCGGGCAGGCGGCGGAGTTCGACTACGCCGGGACGCAGGCGTGCCTGGCGCTCAAAGAAGAGGGGTACGAAGTCATCCTCGTCAACTCCAACCCCGCGACCATCATGACCGACACCTCGATCGCCGACAAGGTCTACATGGAACCGCTGACGCTCGAGTACATCGCGAAGATCATTCGCTACGAGCGCCCCGACGCGATCCTGCCGGGCATCGGCGGACAGACCGGGTTGAACCTCGCGATGCAACTGGAAAAGAAGGGCATCCTCCGCGAGTGCAACGTCGAACTGCTCGGCACCAGCAGCGAGAGCATCGAAAAAGCCGAGGACCGCGAGGAGTTCAAGAAACTCTGCGAAAGTATCGGCGAACCCGTTATCCCGTCCGAGATCACCTACTCGGTCGAAGAGGCGGTCGCCGCGGCAAAACGCATCGGGTACCCGGTCGTTCTCCGTCCGGGCTTTACGCTCGGCGGCACGGGCGGCGGCTTTGCCGATAACGAGACCGAACTGCTCGACCTCGCCCCGAACGCCTTCGCCCTCTCCCCGGTCCACGAAGTTCTGATCGAGAAGAGCGTCAAGGGGTATAAAGAGATCGAATTTGAAGTGATGCGCGACTCCTACGACCACGTCATCACGGTCTGCGGCATGGAGAACGTCGATCCCGTCGGCGTGCACACCGGCGACTCGATCGTGGTCGCTCCGATCCTCTCGCTCTCCCCGGAAGACCTCAAAATGCTGAACGACAGCGCCCTGAAACTGATCCGCGAACTCAAGATCGCGGGCGGGTGCAACGTGCAGTTCGCGCTGGATCCCTGTTCGAGCAAATACTACCTGATCGAGGTCAACCCGCGCGTTTCGCGCAGTTCGGCCCTGGCGTCGAAAGCGAGCGGCTACCCCATCGCGCGCGTCACGGCGAAGATCGCGGTCGGTATGGCGCTCGAGGAGATCCCGGTCGCGGGCGGCAACGCCTCGATCGAACCCTCGCTCGACTACCTCGTCGCGAAGTTCCCGCGCTTCCCCTTCGATAAGTTCTCGACCGTCCCGAACGTGCTCGGTACGCAGATGAAGGCGACCGGCGAGGTCATGGGGATCGGTTCGTCGCTTGAAGAGTGCTTCTTGAAGTCCATTCGCTCGCTCGAGATCGGCGTCTGCCACTTCCACCTGAAGAAGTTCGACGGGTGGAAAAAGGACGCGCTGCTCGACTACGTCGCAGTCTTCCACGACGACAACGTCTTCGCGATCGCCGAACTGCTCCGGCTGGGCGCAAAGATCGACGAGATCCACCGCGTGACCATGATCACCGAACTGTTCCTCGAATGCCTCGGGCGGATCGTGGAAATGGAGCGGATCCTCGCCGAAAAGCCCGGCGATATCCGGGCGCTGAAAGCGGCGAAGATCATGGGATTTTCGGACAAGGAGATCGGTCTTCTCTGGAAGACGCCCGAGGTCGACGTCTACCGTCTCCGCAAGGCAAACGGAATCGTCCCGATCTTCCGTATGGTCGACACGCTCCACACCGGCAAATACATCGCCTACCTCTACTCGTCCTACACGGGTGAAAACAAGTCGAAACTCGGCGAAAAGAAGAAGATCGTGGTCCTCGGCGCGGGACCGATCCGCATCGGACAGGGCGTCGAATTCGACTACTCGACCGTCCACGCGGTGCAGACCATCCGCAAGGCGGGCTACGAAGCCATCATCGTCAACAACAACCCCGAGACCGTTTCGACCGACTACACCTGCTCCGACAAACTCTACTTCGAGCCGCTGACGACCGAGGACGTGATGGCGATCGTCGATTTTGAGAAGCCGGTCGGGGTCATCGCCTCGCTCGGCGGGCAGACCGCGATCAACCTCGCCGCGCCGCTCGACGCGCGCGGGGTGAAGATCATCGGCACCGACTGCGCGGCGATCGACCGCGCCGAGAACCGCAAGAGTTTCGAGCATATCCTGCATACGCTCGGCATCCCGCAGCCGAAGGGAAAAGCCGTTACCAACATCGAGGAGGGCGTCGCCGCCGCGAACGAGATCGGGTATCCCGTCCTCGTGCGTCCGAGTTTCGTGCTCGGCGGGCGGGCGATGGAGATCGTCGCGAACGACGATATGCTCCGCCACTACCTCAAAACCGCGGTCGA
>CACYZS010000065.1 GCA_902778985.1 uncultured Ruminococcus sp. | reverse complement strand
CCCGTTCCCGGCGTTTCCCTTCGTCGCGTTCTCTGTTTGCTTTTCTGGTTTATCGGTTCATTTTCAGACGCTTGCGGTCGTAAAAGAGGCGGGGATCGCGCCCGCGACCTACTTCAAGGGAAAGATCGTCTCCGGCACGCTCGCTTTTCTTCTCTCCCTCTTCCTCTTTGCTTGACAAAGGACTCTCTGTGTGTTACAATCAAAGAAAAGGTGGTGATGAAATGTTCGGACGCAAAAAATACGCCGAGCCCGACTATACGCCCTGCTGCATTTACTGCGAATACGCGCTGCCGCAGGAAGGGGATCAACAGATCGTCCGCTGTATGCGCAAACGGAAACGTCCCGAACGCAGCGGCGGCTTCGGTTGCCGACATTTCCGCTATGACCTTCTAAAGCATCAACCCTCGATGAAAAAGCCCCCCGAACCGCTTGAAGCGGATCATGATAAACTCTAAAACGAAAAGCGACGCCCGATCGGGCGCCGTTTTTTTATGAAAAACCCCGGAGATCTCTCCCTGGGGTTTTCATTTTCGATTACTTGCTGAGACGGTCTTCCAGCGCGTTCAGTTCGTCGTAGAGTTCGCCGGGAACTCGTTCGCCGACCTGGGCGTAGAACTCGCGGATACCGACCACGTCTTCGAGCCAGAGTTTCGCGTCGACGCTGAGCAGTCCTTCGACCACCTTCTCGTCGACGTCAAGTCCCTCGAGATCGAGATCCTTGACGTAAGGAACGTAGCCGATCGGCGTCTTCTTGGCGTCGACCTTCCCTTCGCAACGGGCGAGGATCCACATCAGGACGCGCATATTCTCGCCGTAACCCGGCCAGAGGAAGTGCCCCTCGTCGTCGGTACGGAACCAGTTGACGTGGAAGATCTGCGGCGGATTCGGGATCATCTTGCCCATATCGAGCCAGTGGCTCCAGTAGTCGCCCATGTCGTAACCGACGAAGGGACGCATCGCCATCGGGTCGCGGCGGACCACGCCGACAGCACCGGAGGCGGCAGCCGTCGTTTCGGACGCCATGATCGAACCGACGAAGGTACCGTTCTGCCAGGACGTGGACTGATAGACCAGCGGAGCGGTGCGGGCACGGCGTCCGCCGAACACGATCGCGGAGATCGGAACGCCTGCGGGATCGTTGAACTTATCCGACAGACACGGACAGTTGGTCGCCATCGCGGTAAAGCGGGAGTTCGGGTGCGCGCCCTTCGAACCGTCGGTCGCATCCCACTTCTCGCCCTTCCAGTTGAGCGCGTTCTTCGGGGGATTCTTGTCAAGACCTTCCCACCAGACCGTCTCGTTGTCGAGGTTCTCGACGACGTTGGTGAAGATGGTGTTCTTTCTCGTCGTGGCGAGGGCGTTGGGGTTGGACTTTTCGTTGGTGCCGGGCGCGACGCCGAAGAAGCCGTTTTCGGGGTTGACCGCCCAGAGGCGACCGTCTTTGCCGATCCGGAGCCAGGCGATATCGTCGCCGACCGTCCAGACCTTGAAGCCCTTCTTGCGGTAGAATTCGGGCGGGATCAGCATCGCGAGGTTGGTCTTGCCGCACGCGGACGGGAACGCGGCGCAGATGTACTTGATATCGCCGTCGGGATACTCGATCCCGAGGATCAGCATATGTTCCGCCATCCATCCCTCTTTTCTGCCGAGGTAGGAAGCGATACGGAGAGCGAAGCACTTCTTGCCGAGCAGGACGTTTCCGCCGTAACCCGAGTTGACCGACCAGATGGTGTTGTCCTCGGGGAAATGGCAGATGTACCGGTTCTCCTCGTCGAGTTGCGCTTTAGCGTGCAGACCCTTGATGAACCCGGGATCGTCGCCGAGAGCGTCCAGAACGTTCTTGCCGACGCGGGTCATGATCAGCATATTGAGAACGACGTAGATCGAGTCGGTCAGTTCGATGCCGTACTTGGCGAAGTCGGAGCCGACGATACCCATGGAGTACGGAATGACGTACATGGTCTTGCCTTCCATGGCTCCGTTATAGAGTTTCGAGAGGCGCGCGTAGCACTCCTTCGGATCGATCCAGTTGTTGATGTTCCCGGCGTCCTCCTTCTTACGGGTGCAGATGAAAGTTCTGCCCTCCACACGCGCGACGTCGTTGATCGCGGTGCGGTGCAGATAACACCCGGGAAGAAGTTCCTGGTTCAGTTTGGTCAGTTCGCCGGTGGAGCACGCCTCACGCCGGAGTTCCTCTGCCTGCTGTTCGGTCCCGTCAATCCAGACGATCTTGGCGGGACGGGTCATCTTCGCCATCTCGTCGATCCAGTTCAAGACGTACCGATTGTTGGTCATTGTCGGGGACATGGTATTTGCTCTCCTTTTAATAAAGAAATACGAAATTTGAGCAGCGATCCAATTTACTGCGATTATATTATATCATCAATGCCGCGTAAATGCAACTGCTTGCGCGAAAAAAATAATAAAAAATCGGTTTTGAAAAACGGGAAAGTCAAAGCGTATCGTTTGCCGTAGACGGGCGGGTTCCGAAGGGGCAGAAATCCCTTGATTTTACGAGGTTTTTCGCCCCCAAAAAGAGGCGCTCCTCATTCCCTTTCGACAGTCGGTTGGAACAAACGGGGAAAATGCAAATTGATACAGTTTAAAGTTTGTCCACTTTATCACTTGCATTAATTGGCAGATTATGGTAGAATAATTACAGCCGAATCCGAAAATCGGTGATTAGCAAAAAGGAGAAGGAAACATGGAAAAAAACACAAAAGTACTCATAGCGGACGAAAGCGCGGAATTCAGACGTCAGGTGCGCGATCAACTGATCCGCTCGGGCTATCCCCTGCCCGACGAAGCGGCGAACGGCGACGAGGCGCTGCAGAAAATCCGCCGCACGCATCCCGACGTCGTGATCGTCGACCTCTGGCTCTCGAAACTCGACGGTATCGGACTGATCCGGAAGATCAAAGAACCGTCAAGCACCTCCGAACGCCCGCCCATCGCGATCCTCGTCTCTCTCGTCTCAAACACCGCCGCGTTCATTGACGCCACTTCCGCAGGCGCCGACCTTTGCCTTCTCAAACCGCTGAATTACGCCAGTCTGGTCGACCATATCGCCGCACTCACTTCCTCCCGCCGCGGGGACGGGGTCCGCGGAGACGTTCGCCCCGACGCACTCCCAGACATCGAAGCGCAGGTCACGAAGATCATACATCAGATCGGCGTTCCTGCACACATCAAGGGATATCAGTACCTGCGCACGGCGATCATGCTGACCATCGCGGACAGCGAGATCATCAATTCTGTGACCAAGATCCTCTATCCCACCGTCGCGAAGAAGTACCAGACAACGACCTCCCGCGTGGAGCGCGCCATCCGTCACGCGATCGAGGTCGCGTGGGACCGCGGCGACGTCGACACCCTGAACTCCTACTTCGGCTACACTGTCCAGAACAATCGCGGAAAGCCGACCAACTCGGAGTTTATCGCGATGATCGCGGATCACCTGCGGCTCAAATACAAACTGTACTGAATAATTGACCGGGGAGAGCGTATTTGCTCTCCCCGGTCACGTTTCACTTTTTCTTTTTCTTGTTCCGTCTGAGCAGAACGACGGTCAATTCCAGTAGACCGAAGAAGACGATCGCGCCGACCGGGATCGTCCAGCCGAACCGCTCTCCCCAAGATTTCGGGGGCGGCGCGTCGGACGCGCGGTAAACGATCGGATCGGTCGCGCCGAGCCGCACGCGGTCGACCGAGACCTGCTCGACCGTAACGGTATCTCCGGGTTTCAGTTCCTTCCCCGTTACGCGCAGATGCGTCGGTGAAACGTAGACGGTGTTGCACTTCTTTCCGTTCAGATAGACGACGCTCCATTCGGTGAAGTTCGTACCCGACGCAAGGAAGGTCTTTTCCCCGAGCGGAGCGATCGAGGTGAGCGTGATCTCCTTGACGCCCATCTGCATATCCTTGATCTCGTAGCGTTCGGTCTTCCCGTACGCGTACTTCTTGCCATTGACGAGATCGTATTCGAGAAGCCGCAGTTCGTCGCCGTAATCTTCGGTCCCGGCGGCAAGTTCGGTCTGGTGCAGCCGGATGACGTTCCCGCGCGAGATCCCGACCTTCGAGAGCGCGTAAGCGGACAGTTGATAGGCGTACAGATCGCGCGTTTCGCGTTCCAAGGGGCGGTTGGACCAGACGACGTAATCGGTCTGGTACATATTGCCCTCGGCAAAATCGTCCTGCGTCAACGCCATACTGGGCAGATGGTCGCCGTACATGATCAGCAGCACTTCTTCCCCGAAGTTCTCAAAGGAGAGCGCCGTCGTCAGGTCGCGCAGGAAATCGTCCATCTCGTTGATCTGGTTGATATAGTAGGTCAGCGACGCGAGCGTGTCCTCGTCGATCGAACCGGACGTTGCCGTGATGCGCGGATCTTCCGCCGCGATATACTTGCCGTGCCCCTGTACCGAGATGGTCAGGATCATATCGCGACCGTCGGTCGAATGGAGCGCGTCGAGGATCATTTCGGTCAAGATCTTGTCTTTTGCCCAGCCGAGCGGATTATACTCCAGACCGTTCATATATTCGATGGGCGTGAAGGAGTCGAACCCGAGTGAGGCGTACGCGACGTTGCGGGCGTAGAAGGTGGCGGAATAGTTGTGGATCGCATGCGAGGTGTAACCGAGTTCCCCGAGCAGATACGGGACCGACTCGCAACTCTGGCGCTGCAAGAACGACTTATACGGATATTCGCCCGTTCCGAAATCGTGATGGCTCATACCGGTCACGAGTTCGAATTCGGTGTTCGCCGTCCCGGCGCCGATGGTCGGGACCGTCAGAAGACCGGACGAGTACTCCTCCTTCAGTTTTGTGAAATACGGGATCGGGTTCTCCGAGAAGGTGACGTCCCCGAGCCGCCCGACGTCAAAGAAGGACTCGAGTTGCAGAATGATCACGTTCGGCGTAGCGTCGGTTTTGACGGGGGTCTCCTGATCGATCTTCGCCGTCAGTTTTTCGACCGCGTCCTTCGAGTACCCTTCCGGACGGTTGACGCCGCGGTCGAAGATACTGCAGGTGAAACAGTAGGTGAACCCGTACCGGTCGTAGGACTCGGTCAGGTTGGAAAAGGCGTAGGGATAGTAGCCGAGCAGATTGAGCGGAACAATCAGTCCGAAAGAGATCAGAGCCGAAAGCCCGATCCCGATCAGAGCGCGGCGGAGCATGACTCTCTGGCTCTTGACCTTGATCGACAGCACCACGATCCCGGCAAGAGCCGCCAAGATCGCAAGCGCGATCAGTATGATCTGCCAGACCTTCATATAGATCGTGATGATCCCGAGACCGGTGCGGATGATCGAAAAGTCGACCGCCTCAAAGGGCGCCGTGCGAACGACGACCAGAACGGCGTTGGTGATCGCCATCGAGACCCAGAGGATCCCGAAGAGGCAGTAAATAAAGATCTTTTTCGGGAAGAGCGGCGCGAGCGAGAGCGTAAGGAAGATGACCGCCCAGCCGGCAAGGAAGAAATGCGGACTGTGGAAAGTAAAGGAAACGGCGGAGATCAGCGACCGGCGGCTGATGATCTCCATCACGAAGGCAAGAACCAGCGCGATCAGGGCGGACTCCTGAATGGGATGGCGGTTCAGATACGCAAAAAAGCCGCGTCCCTTGGGTTCGTCCACGTTGTCGTTCTTCTTTTTCTTCGTCATATCACGTTTCAAGGAAACACGTCCTTTCTATATTATTTAGCAGTAATATTGCGCGACGGTCGAAACGGCGAACGCATCTTCATCGTCAAAAGCGTCTGCGGCCTGTTTTGCGGAATTCTCGTCTGGAAACACGCCGAAAACGGCGGCGCCGCTCCCGCTCATCAGGGCGTCGGTCGCCCCAAGGGAAAGCAGCCGGGCTTTGCGTTCGGCGATCCCGGGATGCTCCGGGAACACGACCGTCTCAAAATCGTTTGCAAGCGGGCGTTTTTCACCTCGTGCCAGAGCAATCAAATCATTCTTTTGCGGGATCGGCGGAATTTTGCCGATTTCTTCTCTATTTTGATCAAGCGCGCGGTAGGCGCTGGGAGTCGAGACGCGCTCTTTCCCCATCACGACGGTATAGAACCGGCGCGCAGGATCCGACACCTGTTCGATCCGCTCCCCGATCCCCGTGCAAACGGCGGTCCCGCCGAAAAGACAGAACGCGACGTCGGCGCCGAGTGACGCGGCAAGTTCGGATAATTCGCTTGTCGGAAGCGGTCGGTCGACGATCCGATTCAGGGCGCGGAGCATCGCAGCGGCGTCCGCGCTCCCGCCACCGAGACCCGCCTCGGTCGGGATGTTCTTTTCCAGGGAAACCGAAACCGAAAAACGTTCGTCCGACGCCCCAAAATACGCTTCCGCCGCTCGAACGACGAGGTTCGTGCGGTCTTTCGGGACGCGATATTTGCCGCAGATTGACAACTTAATTTCGGGCAGAAACGATTCTTCGGGTTTGACAATCAATATGTCGCAGAGCGAGACGGTCTCCATCAAAGTCAACAGATCGTGGTAGCCGTCCGGGCGTTTATGACCCACCGAAAGCGTCAGATTGACCTTCGCCGGGGCGAGTTCGGTCACGGTTTTGCTCTTCATATCAGAGCGGTTTCCCGTTCTCGTCGACGATGTAGTGCGCGCCGACGCTGTGCTTCCTTGCCAGCGCGGACGTGGACGGTCGAGAGCGTCGCTTCGTCAAGCAGGGCGAACATCTTGTCGATCTCGGTCTTAGCGTGCAAAAGCCCTTCCCTCGTCTTGACGGCTCCGGCGTATTTGCTCATCAGTTTCCGGAGCATTTCGTGTTTGCCCGTGATCTCGGCGCGCGGGATCACGGTGTCGTCGGTCTGAACGGACCCGGTAAGCGAAAGGTGGTCGCGTCCGGTTCTGGTGCACTCGTCGATATGGCGCGCGACGCGGCGCCCGAAGACCAGACATTCGAGCATCGAGTTACTGGCGAGACGGTTTGCCCCGTGGATGCCCGTGCAGGCGCATTCCCCTGCGGCGTAAAGACCGTCGATATTGGTCATCCCGTTGAGGTCGGCGACGATACCGCCCATGAAATAATGCTGTGCCGGGTGGATCGGAATGGGCTGCGTCGGGACGTCGATCCCCTCTTCCTTGCAACGGGCATAAATGGTCGGGAAACGGTGAGAGAAGAAATCCTCGGTCATCTTGGATACGTCGAGCAGCGCGTATTCGTCGCCCGTTCTGTCGAGGTCGGCTAAGATCGCACGCGTTACGATGTCGCGCGGCGCCAGGTCTTTCAGGCGATGTACGTTCTCCATAATGGCTTCTCCGCGTAGATTGCGGAGCGTCCCGCCCTCGCCGCGTACCGCCTCGCTGATCAGGAACAGGCGGCTCTTGTCGCTGCGGGAAAGCAGCGTCGTCGGGTGGAACTGCACCATCTCCATCAGGTCGGTCTTGACGCCGGCACGCAGAGCGGCGGCGATCCCGTCGCCGATCGACCCGCGCGGGTTGGTCGTATAACGGTAAATATGCCCGATCCCGCCCGTCGCGAGCAGGATATTCGAGCAGACGACGATCTTGGGCGCGCCGTCGTAGATCAGAGCGCCCACCACCGCGTTGTCTTCGGTCAGAATGTCGATCAGGTAGGAACTGAACCGCACCTCGATATTCGGACGGTCCATCACGAGTTGTCCGAGGCGTTTCGTAGTCTCACGCCCGGTCGCGTCGCCCCCGCAGTGCACGATCCGGCGGCAGGAATGACCGCCCTCGCG
>CACYZS010000064.1 GCA_902778985.1 uncultured Ruminococcus sp. | reverse complement strand
CACCTCATCCGGCGTTTCACGCCACCTTCCCCTCAAGGGGAAGGCAAGGGGAAGAGACGCGGGGGACGGAAAATAAGACGCCCGCGAGCGGGCTAATGAAAACGGTGCGGGACGCCGAATGAAGGTATGAAGACGCTTCGCTAATGAAGAAATGACGTAAAACCGCGAGGAAAATCGAATGATGAAACGCATACTGTCGCTTTTGCTATTAACGGTACTGCTTCTGACGGCGGTCTCCTGCTCGTTTCGGAAGACCGGGTCGGAGACGACCGGGGCGACCACGGCGATAATCGAGGAACCGACCGATCCGCTCGACGTCGGGGACGCGATCGCCCGGCTCTCGGGAAAAAACGTCGCGATCGGGCGCACCGATCTGGTCTACGACCTGACGCGGGACGAGGTCGACCGGCTGCTCGCAGACTTTGACGAACTCGACCGCCTGCTCGCCGACGCGACCGACTACGCGGCGTTCGACGATCTTTACACCCGGCTCTCGGAGGACGGGATTGACCGGATCCGGACGCAGACCGAGATCATATATATCTTCTGGTGCTGCGACCTCTCCGACGCCAAAACCGAGGCGGCGTACCTCTACCTGAACGAACTCTATTCCGACCTCGGCGCCCGCGTCAACCGGATGTACGAAACCATCTGGAACTCCGCCTTCCGCGACGACTTCTTTGACGGCTGGACCGACGAGGAGATCGCGTACGCGCGCGCCTGTGCGGCGGGCTCGACCGACGAGATGACCGCCCTGGACGCCGAGAACGCCGAACTGCTCGCCGCCTTCCGCGCCCTCTCCGACGAGGACGACTCCTTCTATCCCGAATCGGCGCGCCTGTTCCTTGAAATGGCGAAAAACAACGACCGGATCGCCGAACTTTTCGGGTACGAAAACTACATGGACTACGCCTACCCCGAGATCTACGGGCGCGACTACTCCCCCGCCGACGCCGCCGCGCTCCGCGCGCTTTTCTGCGAATACCTGTCCGCCCCGCTGTCCGACCTTGCCGCACGCGCGAACGCGGATCAACTCGCCTTCACGGCGCTGTCGTTTTCCGACTACTTCAAGTTCTACAATTACGTTCTCGGCGACGTCCGCAGCGACTATATCAAAGTGGTCGACCGCTACGCCGCCGCGGTCGGGGAGATCGCGCCCGACTACCTTTCGACCTACCGCGACTTCTGGGACAAGAAGTGCTACTACTACGCCAAGGGCGACGCCTACGAGGGCGCGTTCACGACCTATCTTCCCGACTTTGAGACCCCGGTCATCTATTTCGGTCCCGGGTATTTCGCGACCGACACCTTCGTTCACGAGTTCGGGCATTACTTCGCCGCGGCGCTGAGCGAGGACGGCGGGGACAGCCTCCCCTACGACCTTGCCGAAACCCAGTCGCAGGGGGACGAATTCCTCTTCGCGTACTGGTTCGAGTATATCGAGCCGTCCTACGTCGAGGTCGCGCACGCCGTCGCGGAATACAAGATCTACGACGTTCTGACCTCGATTCTGACCGCGTCGCTGGTCAACGATTTCGAGACTTACGTGTATACGCACCTCGACGCGCTGACCCCCGAAGACCTCGACGGCGTTCTGGTCTCCCTCTGCGACGCGTACGGCGGGTACGACGCGGTCAAAGCCGCGCTCGGCTACGAGCCCGAGATCTACTGGCACCACGTCGTGATGGAAGCGCCGGGGTACTACGTCAGTTACGTCGCGTCGGCTATCCCGACGCTCGCGCTCTACGCGACGGCGAAAACCGAAGGATTCCGGGCCGCCGTCGAGGCGTATTCGGTCATCGTGACCGCCGACCCCGAGGCGGGGTTCCTCGCGGCGCTCGACGAAGCGGGGATCGGTTCCCCGTTTGAGCGCGACACCTACGCGGCGATCCTTGCCGCGATCGAGTAAAAACCAACGGAAGGCAAACATGGACGGCATCAAGAAGAACGCGATCTATGACATCGACGTCACCGATCTGAACAACCTCGGCTACGGGGTGGGACGGATCGGGGATCTGGTCGTGTTCGTTGCCGGGGCGGTCGATCTCGACCGCGTGACGGTGAAGATCATCAAGATCGCGAAGAACTACGCCGTCGGGCGGCTTGAAACGATCCTCACCCCCTCGCCCCACCGTCTTCCCGTCCCCGACCCCTGCCCCGCGCGCGGGTGCGGCGGGTGCGCCTATCGCGCGATCACGTACGCGCACGAACTGGAACTGAAACGCGGCACGGTGCTCGCGGCGTTCCGGCGGGCGGGACTGCCCGACGCGAAGGTGGCGCCTGTCCTCTCGACCGGGAAAACCGAGGGCTACCGCAACAAGGCGCAATACCCCGTGACCGGGACCTCGGACGAACCGGTGATCGGCTTTTTCGCCCCGAAAAGTCACCGCGTGACCGACGCGCGGCGCTGCCCCCTGCAGCCGGCTCTGTTCGGCGAGATCCTCGACGAGATCGCCCGACAGATCAGACAATACAAGATCGCGCCCTACGACGAAGAAACGCACACGGGACTGCTCCGGCATATCTATCTCCGTTCCTCGAAAGAGGAAAAAGAGGTCCTTTTGACCTTCGTTCTGAACGGCGACGCGCTCCCGCACGCGGACGAGGTGATCCGGGAACTGACCGCCCGCTTCCCCGCCCTTGTCGGGATCGGCGTCAATTACAACCGCGAGAAAACCAACGTCATCTGCGGCGACGAATACCGAACGCTCTGGGGCAAGGACGGGATCACCGACACCCTCTCCGGCGTGGAACTCTCGTTTTCCGCCGCCTCGTTCTATCAGGTCAACCGCGACGCCGCCGAGCGGCTGTACGGGAAAGCGAAGGAGATCGCGGACTTCAAAGGCGACGAGACCCTGCTTGATCTGTTCTGCGGCGTCGGGAGCATCGGGCTTTCAATGGCGGACGCGGTAGGACGCGTGATCGGGATCGAGATCGTGCCCGACGCGGTGCGGTGCGCAAACGAAAACGCCCGCGCGAACGGGATCACGAACGCCGCCTTCTTTGCGGGCGACGCGACCGATACCGAAAAACTGCTCTCCGGCGCGGAAGCCGCCCTCGGCGAACCGCTCTCCCCCGACGCCGTGGTTCTCGATCCCCCGCGCAAGGGCTGCGACGAAAAACTGCTCGCGTTCCTGTCAAAGAAGAAGATCCCGAAGATCGTCTATATCTCCTGCAACCCCGAAACGCTCGCGCGCGACGTGGCGTTCCTTGCGAGCCGGGGCTACGTCTTCTCGGAGATCACCCCCGTCGACCTGTTCCCGCGCACGGCGCACGTCGAAACAGTCTGCCGACTGTTTCGACAATGAATTGCGCCGCCCCCGGGGTTCCCGCCGAATCGCGGACGCGATTCGAGGGGGATGGGCAGGGCGCATGAATTGCCCTGCGGGGCATGAAGGCGCAATTCAATTCACGGAGCGAAGCGAGAATTCACGAACGGCAAAGCCGTTCAATTCACGGAGCCGTCGCAGACGGCGAGAATTCATGACGCGGAGCGTCAATTCATTTATTCCAACGCTTCCGGGAGGGAAAACGATGAGATTCACCGTTCTGATGCTGACCTGGTTTTTGATCGGCAATTTGGTCGAGATCGTCGTTGCGCAGATTACTCCGAACTGTCAAATTACAAAAAGGAGAAACCCGTTGTGAACGCAGATCAATCCATTATCCTGATCGGAATGCTCGCAGTATTTTCCTATCTGCAGATATCCGTCTGGTGGATCGGAAACCGTGCCTATTCGATCGACTACGAGACGCGGTGCCTCGTACGGCGGCGCGGTCTTTGTAAACTGATCTACTTCAAACCGGAACACTTCGGACGGTATTCGATCTGGGAAGTCGTGTTTTTCTTCTTTTCCTATCTTCAGTTGATCATCTTTTCGATCCTTTTCACGCTGTCGTTTTTCTACGATATCGCACGTGCGACGGCGCTCGGCGCTGTGATCGTCGTGATCGTTTCGCTTACGGCGATGGTCGCCCGCATCGCTTACAACGATATCACCTGCGCGATCGAAGACCGGAAAATGGGTTATCGCCCGAAAAGAAAAAAACGCTCCGAGATCCCCTCTTACGGGATCCCCGGCGTTTCTGACAAACTGATGGACGCGCTTGACGAACTCTCGCGCACGGTCAAATATCAACTGCAATATCTGTACGACAAAAAACGAAACCGGATCAAAAACGGGGATCGGGAGGCGCTCGAGCGGCTTGCCGACGAGTTCGTTTGGTATTTCAAGAATTATCTGAACGTCGAAGTGGACGAGGACAAGGAAACGGTGATCCTGAAAGGAAAACTCGCCCGCCGCTACGAGATCGAATGTTCGTTTGACAGTCAAAAACGGTCTGTCTTCCCCGACCTGAACGGCGCCGCCTACCGCCCGCACCTCGTCGTCAAGGGAACCAAAGACTATCTCGGGATCGAGTTTGTGTCGGCGGACGTCGACGAATTCGATACCCCCGGACGGGCGGAAATCGTCACCCTCTACTCTCTCGCTCTCTACGAAAACCTGAACGAGGGGGCAGAGTTCACGATCCGCGAGGGACCGAAGATCGTCGGAACGGGAAAGATCCTGTCCGTCGTGCCGAACGGAGCAAGGTGAAAAAAGATGACCTGCGGTCATGAATGCAACGTCTGACTGCTTTTTGGAGGAAATTTTGAAAAAAGCGGCTATTTTTGAAAGACTAACGTTTTTCACTTTATCACTTTTCCTGCTGATTGTCCTTGCAGGGTGCGCAATAGGAGTTCTTGTCTTCGAGGACAACTATTCTTTGGACAAAATTGACGGGGATATTACGTGTGAATATCGTATCGGAAAAGATGCCAAGTGGATGGAAGAATGTATAGAGTCAGAAGTCATTTTTGATAAAGACATGTTTCTTCGGTTGTTTCAAGAGCACGCACAGTATGAACCGATTACCGGCTCAAAGGATCCGCTGAAATGTGATTGTTTGAAAATCGATAGCGACGAACAGCCCGAAGAATGGGAAAAGATACTTAACAGTGAGTTTAACGTAAGGGCGGTGTTCGGAGACGACCAAAGAAACGTATCTATCTACCGGTACGGCGGCAAACTGTATTTCTTCGTTCTCTCTATGGGTGAAAGAAGTGGACCCGAGAAAAAAGGCGAATACTATATGGAACTGTCGGAAGAAATGAGTGATTATTGGAAGACGATCATCGATGCCGTAGAGGCGGGTTTACCTCGCTAAACGTCGGCTCGTTGATAAATATCCCTTCGGGGCGCGATATGCCCGTTGGGGCTAATGGAGAACCCTATGAACTACATTGAAGAATTCTACAACGCAAGAGACGAAGACGCGCGGCTGACGTCGAAACACGGGTCGGTCGAGTACCTGACCACGATGAAGTATATCCGCGAGAGCATCGCGAACGTCGACGATCCCGCGATCCTCGAGGTGGGTGCAGGGACCGGACGCTACAGCGTGACCTTGGCAAAAGAGGGGTATCGGGTGACGGCGGTGGAACTCGTCGCGCACAACCTCGATATCCTGAAATCAAAACTCGACGGATCCGAGCGGATCACCCCGGTTTTGGGGAACGCGCTCGACCTGTCGTTCCTTGCCGACGGGGCGTTTGACCTGACCATGCTGCTCGGTCCGATGTATCATCTCTATACCGAAGCCGACAAACTGCAAGCCCTGCGCGAGGCGGTGCGGGTGACCAAACCCGGCGGGCGGATCCTGGTCGCCTACTGCATGAACGAAGCGACCGTGATCCAATACGCATTCGCCGATAACAACCTGCGCGAGGTGACGGACAGCGATCTGCTGGCGCCCGACTGGCACTGTAAGAGCGATCCCAAAGAGGTTTTTGACTTGGTACGCACCGAGGATATCGCCGCGCTGGACGCAAAGATCCCGGTGAAGCGGCTGAAACTGGTCGCCACCGACGGCGCGACGCAATATCACCGGGCGTTGATCGACGGAATGGACGACGAGACCTTCCGAAAGTGGCTGGACTTCCACTTTGCGACCTGCGAGCGGCAGGATCTTGTCGGCGCGTCGAACCACACCCTGGATATTCTGGAGAAAAACAGATGAAGCAAACGAATACCGCGCACGTTTTTTACAGATTCCTTCTGCTGATCTACAGTTTTCTGTTCGTGGTCTACGCCGTTCTGTTCGCGGGGCTGATCGCCTCGGTAAAATCGACCGGTTCCGACGCAAGCGGCGTCGTGTTCATTGCGGTGTTCGCCGGACTGATTGTAGCGTCCCCGACGCTCTGGTGCCTCGTGATGTTTCTGCACTACCGACGCGTCGTTCTCTCCGACGTGCAGAAAGTCGAACTTGTTGGGACCTCGACGACGTTTTTGCGGAGAGTGGGGTTCAACGTCACCGTTTCGGTCGGCGGTGAAGAGCGCGAAGTGACGACGCTCTGCGTTTTCTCGGCGGGTATGTTCGGCGTCAATCTGCTGGACCAATATGCCGGAAAAACGGTCGAGGTCGGTCACGACGAAAAATGGGACGTATGGATCGTCCTCTGCCTTGACGATCCCGATAAACCCTTATAAAACGGTACTTGCGACGATAAGAAAGCGAGGAAAAAACCGATGATCACCGTTTTCAACCGCGCCGTACTCTGCCGGGAGCCGAGCGCCGAAGCCGCGGCAAATGTCTGGTCGACTTTGCGCAAAGAAAAGATCCCCTACGAGATCAAAGCCAAGATCGCGGGCGCAAAGAAACCCGCCGTACGCGTTCCCCGCACCGGGCGGACCGGAAATATGACCG
>CACYZS010000063.1 GCA_902778985.1 uncultured Ruminococcus sp. | reverse complement strand
GATCGAACACGCCTGCGGGATGACGGTCGGACAGACCTTTCTCTGCGACGGGTGGAAAAAGCCCGACGGCTTCTGCGACAGCGCGTGGGAAACGCTCTCCCCCTTCGTTATGGCGCTCGCGCACGGGGCGCAGAACCTCTACGACGGGTGGATGAAGGATCCCCGGTCTGCCATGATCTCCTGCAACGACGGGTTCCGTCCGGTCAGTTTCCTTTTGGAGACGACCGAAGAGGACGCGGGATAACCCCCATTCCCGATTGACACGACAAATAATATATGTTATAATTGAAAAGGAACCGCTGACGTTTTCAGTTCATTTGACGATTCTTTCCGTATTCACCCGGGATGCGCCCGGAGCAAAATATGAAGGAGTAGGTTATGAAAAAACTGTCTGTCACGCTCGCATTGATCCTGTGTCTCGTTCTCTGCGTCTTTGCGTTCGCTTCCTGCGACAAAAAGGGCAAAAAGGACGCGACGACCGCGGCACCCGCAACTGTCGACACGTCGGTTACGACCGCGGCGACGACCGAGGCGGAACCCACCCTGCCGCCGCACGTCCACACTCCCGAATCCGAGTTTTTCATCGAAACCGAGCCGACCTGCCGTTCCACCGGTCTCAAGTATAAGTTCTGCTCCGAGTGCGGCGCCCAGATCGATGAAACGATCGAAGAGATCCCGATCAATCCCGACGCGCACGTGGTTGACGAATGGGTGACCGACGCGCCGACGCTGCTCGATCCGACCGGATTCAGAACCGGCACCTGCTCTAACTGCGGAAAGAAGGTCGACCAGGAGTTAACCTTCGAACACGACGTCAAGATCCTTACCACGTCGGGCGGAAAGTACAGCAAGAACTACGCGACGCTCGGTGAAATCCGGGGGGCGGAACACTTCTACGCGACCGACGAACATCCCGATGGAAACGACCTTTTGGTTGAATTTTCGTTCCTTTGGAACGAGTCGCTTCTGAACCTCTATAACACCGGTAACGCCATGCCTGCGATCGATACAAGATTCGTTCCCAATCAGAGCGGCTCGAACGGAAACATGGGTATCGTCCGTCTGGAACTTGCGACCGGCACCGAGTCCAGATGGTGCATCTGTAAGTTCGGGGGCGGATTTACCGCATACGGATCGCCCGAACCCGACTGTCCGTATCCGAGATTTGAGAACACGGTCGACGACGAAACTGCCTACCCGAATATCGGCGGCGCGAACAAGGGTGACGGACAACCGCTCGGAGACACGCAGTGGGGTTGGCATCGCGTCAGCATCCGCTTCCGCGAGGAACTGACGAACCCGACCGAGGTCAAGGGTGGCGCAGAGGCGACCTATTACATTCAACTCTGGGTTTATATCGACGGCGACCTCGTTTTCCACAATTCCGGCACCGATCACAGATGGGGCAACGACAACTCCGACCGCAAACTCTTCTCTGCCGCGTCCGACGGTCAGGGCGGGATCGAATACACGGAAAACGACAACCTGTATCTGCACGGCGCGTTCCTCGATTCGACGAAAATGAAGGATGGAAAGGGCTACTTCGAGATCGCGGACTACTCGGCGACCATCGGCTCCGATTTCGTGCAGAACGTCCGCAAGGTGACCAACCCCGTCGCCACCACGCTGGACGTCGATGAGGGCGTTACCGTCCCCTCGACGATGTGGTACGAACTCGACGATTAAAAACACGCAACCCACACGGGCGCGCAAACGGATGCGCGCCCGTCTTTTTTCCTTTCCGAACCGATTGACAGGGCGCGGGGGATTTGTTATAATAAAGAGAGGAAAGAGAGGTGACGCGTATGGGGTGCTTCCCCGACTTCGTCGGTTCGGACGCGCTTCGGGCGCGGATCGGCGACGCCGTAAGGCGAAACCGACTCTCCCACGCGTACCTGATCGAGGGACCGGAAGGGAGCGGTAAACGCACCTTCGCCCGCATGATCGCCGCCGCCGTTTCGTGTGAAAGACGCGAGGACGACGACGCGCCCCTTCCCTGCGGAGAATGCCCCGCGTGCAAAAAGATACTCTCCGACCGCTCGACCGACGTGCATTATCTCGACCGGGGCGACCGGGCGACGGTCAGCGTCGACGCGGTGCGGGACCTTCGGCGCGAGATGGCGCTCTCCCCGACCGAACTCGACACGCGTTTCTTCATCATCGACGACGCGGACGCGATGACCCCCCCGGCGCAGAACGCGCTGCTGATCTCCCTGGAAGAGCCGCCCGCAGGGGTATTGATTCTTCTGCTCGCGGAATCCGCAGACGGGCTTCTCCCCACCGTGCGCAGCCGGGTGCAGACGTTACGCCTCGAACCGGTGCCGACCGAAGACGTACGCAAGTACCTTCTCCGCGTCTCGCCCGAGGCGCGCAAACTGGAAAGCGAGGGCGGGGGCAAACTCGACGCGGTGATCGCCGCGTCGCACGGACGGATCGGCGTGGCGCTCGCCTACCTGACGCCCAAGCGCGAAGCGGCGCTGCTCAAAATGCGCGAGACCGTCCAAAACGTGATCGCCGCGGCTGCAAGCGGCGCAAGATACGCCGACGTCTGCCGCGCGGTATTCGCCCTTCCGTCTAAGCGCACCGAACTGGCGGCGCACTTCGTCCCCCTGATCGAGGCGATCCGGGACCTGATCGTCCTGAAACGCTCGCCCGACGCTCCCCTGCTCTTTTACGTCGACCGTGCCGGCGCGCGTGAACTTGCCGACCGCGCCGACTATCTGCGGCTGGTGAAGATCTACGACGCCTGCCGCGACGCATCCGACGCCGTGGACGCCAACGGGAACGTGCAAACGATCCTGACGTCCCTTGCCGTCGCCGTCAGCCGACAGAACTGACACCCAATCCAAACGAAAGGATCCCTGCCCCGGCAGGAAAGAACATGAACGAACAGGAACTCGAACAGAAGACTGCTCTTCCCGAGAACGCCGAAGCGGCGC
The DNA here is from genome assembly GCA_902778985.1 of uncultured Ruminococcus sp. Classification (GTDB taxonomy): domain Bacteria; phylum Bacillota; class Clostridia; order Oscillospirales; family CAG-272; genus UBA1740. The sequence goes on along the minus strand of CACYZS010000063.1, from coordinate 3,902 downwards.
AGCCGACCGAAACTCCGAAAGCCAAAGAGACGGTCGAGGTGGTCGACGTCGCCTTCCGCAATTCGGGAAAGAACTACTTTTGCGCCCCGGGCGATCTGACCTTTACCCTCGGGGAAAAGGTGATCGTCGAAACGGCGCGCGGGATCGAACTCGGCAGGATCGCGCAGACGGCGCACAGAGTCGACGCCGACCGGATCACGCAGCCCCTGAAAAAGGTGATGCGCAAGGCGACGCCCGACGATATCGAGCGTTCCGACCGCAACCGTGAACTCGAGGTCTCCGCCGCCGAGATCGCGCAAAAAAAGATCGAGGCGCGCAAACTCGAAATGAACCTCGTGGACGTCGAATACACATTCGACAACAGCAAACTGATCTTCTACTTCACCGCCGAGAACCGCGTGGACTTCCGCGAACTGGTGAAGGATCTTGCCGGGATCTTCCGGACGCGGATCGACCTTCGGCAGATCGGGATCCGCGACGAGGCGCGTATGATCGGCGGGCTCGGCTCCTGCGGCCGTCCCTTCTGCTGCACCTCGTTCCTCTCCGACTTCGCGCAGGTCTCGATCAAGATGGCGAAGGAACAGAACTTCTCGCTCAACTCCGCAAAGATCTCGGGCGCGTGCGGTCGCTTGATGTGCTGCCTGCGCTACGAGCACGAGAGTTACGAAGCCGCCCTGAAACTCGTCCCGCCGAACAACTCCTACGTCGAGACGCCGAACGGCAACGGAACGGTCACCGAGGTCCGCCCGCTCGCCGAGACCGTGCGCGTCAAACTCGACGATAAGCCCGAAGCGCCGAAGATCTACCCCGTCTCGGAGATCAAGGTCCTGCGCGCCGGGAAAAAAGGCGGCGGGAAGGATCCGCAGAAACCCGCGCAAAAAGACGCGACGGACAAGCAATAATCGATCCGCTCTTCATCTTTTTGAGAAAAATCGCGTTACCCCCTTGACTATTGCGAAAATTATGATAGAATGAAAATACCACTTAACGGAGGTGTTAAAATGGCTTACAAAATTACCGACGACTGCATCAAGTGCGGCTCCTGCGAATCCGAGTGCCCGGTCGGCGCGATCAGCGAAGGCGACGACAAGTACGTGATCGACGCGAACGAGTGTCTCGAGTGCGGTGCTTGCGCGGGCGTCTGCCCTGTCGGCGCGCCTGTGAAGGAAGACTGAGCAACATCGTCCCGCGTCTTACATAGACGGGACCGGGGACGAAGCGGGCAATGCCCCTTCGTCCCTTTTTCCTTATCCGAAACAACGCGAAAGGAGACCGATATGACGTCGCCCGACGGACTGCGCCTCGACATCGTGAACGACGACCTGAAACTCTATCAGTACCGCGACGGTCTGACCTTCGGGACCGACGCTCTGCTCCTTGCCGCGTACGTCAGGGGCGACGCAGACGCGAGGGCGGTCGAGTTCGGCGGCGGGACCGGGATCGTTTCGCTCCTGCTTGCCGTGCGCAACAAGGTGAAAACCGTCCTTTCGCTCGAAGCCCAGAAAGAATACGCCGACCTGATCGAACAAAACGTCGCCCTGAACGGACTGCAGGGGCGCGTGACCGCCGTTTTCGGGGATCTGCGCGACCGGGATTCGGTTCCCGGCGAGGGATACGATCTGGTCGTGACCAATCCGCCCTACCTGCCCGCAGGCGCGGGGTTCCCCAATCAATCGGACAAGAAGAACGCGGCGCGGCGCGAACTGCGCGGAGGGATCGTTGATTTCTGTCGCGCGGCGGGCGAAAAACTGCGCACCGGCGGTCGCTTCGTCTGCGTGTATCTGCCCGACCGTCTTCCCGATCTGCTTTCGGCGATGCGAGGCGCGGGGATCGAAGCCAAGCGTCTGACCGTCGTATCCGCCGATCCCGCGGCGCTCCCCTCGCTCGTTCTGGTCGAGGGACGCAGGGGCGGCGCTCCGGGAATGAAAATGACGCGCCCGCTTTTCCTCTATACCGACGGGAGGCACGATACCCCTTCCCCCGAACTGCAATCCATTTTGGATACGGGCGACTTCCCCGCCGGTTTCGGCGACGGGACCGATCCGAAAGAGAAAGGAAAGAACCAATGAGCCACGAAAAGAAGAGCATCGGCGAAACGGGAGAGAAGAACCGGGTGGAACCCGGCACGCTCTACCTCGTCGCCACGCCGATCGGCAACCTGTCGGATCTTTCCGACCGGGCGAAAAAGGTGCTGTCCGAGGTGGATTTCGTCGCGGCTGAGGACACCCGCAACTCCGGAAAACTGCTTGCCTGCTTCGGGATCAAAAAGGAAATGATCAGTTACTTTGAACACAACAAGCGCGAGCGGGGCGAGATCATTCTCGATCGCGTGGCGGCGGGTGAAGCCGCGGCGCTCGTGACCGACGCCGGGATGCCCGCGATCAGCGACCCGGGCGAGGATATCGTGCGGCTCGCCGCCGAGCGGAATATCCGCGTGACGGTCGTGCCGGGGTGCTGCGCCGCGGTCAGCGCGCTTGCCCTTTCGGGACTCGCGACCGGACGTTTCGCCTTTGAAGGGTTCCTTTCGACCAACCGACACGAACGCAACGAACGGCTTGCCGAAGTGAAAGACGAGCGCCGCACGCTGATCTTCTACGAGGCGCCCCACAAACTGAAGAATACGCTCCGCGACCTTTGCGACCTGTTCGGCGAAGACCGGAAGATCACGCTCTGCCGCGAGATGACCAAGATCAACGAGGAGATTACGCGCACCACGCTCGGGGACGCCGTCGCACTCTACGAAACCAAGGAGCCGCGGGGCGAATACGTCCTGATCGTCGAGGGCGCCGCGGAAGCGGGGATCGCAAAGGACGAACGCGGCCAAGACGCAGAACAACTCTCGATGCTTTCCCCCGCCGAACACGTCGCGCACTACACCGACGCGGGCATGACCAAAATGGACGCCGTCAAGGCCGCGGCAAAAGACAGAGGAATGAGCAAAAGCGAGTTCTACGATCTGTTGACGAAGAAGAAAGAGTGACGGGAATCGACGCGCCCTGAACGGCGCTACCCGCCAACTCCCGCCAAACTGCAGTAAACGGACAAGAACTGCGGATGGCGGGAGTTGTTGCATTTGCTGGCAAATGCGGCGGGTTTGATCATGACCGGCGTCTGCTCCAAAGAAGAAACAGGCGAGAGCACATACGCACTCTCGCCTGTTCCTTGGAGCAGATGACGGGAATCGAACCCGCGTAGTCAGCTTGGGAAGCTGATATTCTACCATTGAACTACATCTGCGTAGCGGATTATATTGTACTATAACAAAGGCGGTTTGTCAAGAGCGAAAATGAAAAAAAGAAAAACAGTCCTGCGTTTCCCTCCGCTCTTGCATTCCTTCGTAGGATATGGTATGATGATAGAGGCAGACAACGCAAAAACCCGTCCACCGAAAGACGGAAGACGGGTTTCTGGAGCTGGTGGTGAGATTTGAACTCACGACCTGCTGATTACGAATCAGCTGCACTGCCCCTGTGCTACACCAGCAAACGGATCTGTCGCAAATCCGGGGTTTATTCTATCACGAATTCGGGCGTTTGTCAATACTTAAAACGAAAACGGAAAGGTTTTTTATGAATTTATGCAATCCCCGGGTGATCCGGGAACTGATGGCGGAAGCCGGGATCCGGTTCCGGCGCGACCTCGGGCAGAATTTCCTTGTCGATCCTACGATCCCCGAGGAGATCGCGGAAATCGCGGCGGACGATCAAAACACGGTGATGCTCGAGATCGGGCCGGGGGTCGGGTGCCTTACGTCCGCGCTCGCGGAACGCTACCGCAAAGTGGTCGCGATCGAGATCGACCGGGGGCTGATCCCCGTGCTTGGAAAGACGCTCGCCGAATACGACAACGTCACCGTAATAAACGACGACTGTATGACCGCGGATCTGGCGTCCCTGCTCTCG
>CACYZS010000062.1 GCA_902778985.1 uncultured Ruminococcus sp. | reverse complement strand
TTCTCGATAGCCTCGATCATCTGCTCAAAGTTAGCTATCCGCTTCTCAATCTCTTCGGTATCAGTCCCAGAGGCTTTTTTCAAGAAATCAAGGTACGTCTCAATATTACCTTTGCAGAAACTCCAAATTGCCGTATCATACAGAGGCATAGCGAAATTACCTCTCTTCTTGTGCTGTTCTCCACAACGGTAAGTCGCAACCAAACGATCATCCCGCCATCTATATTCACCACATAAGAAACGACTGCACTCAGGGCATATAAACAACTTTGATAACAGCGATACATGTGCTCTCGACTTGTCTGCAAATGCGTTTCCAGATACTTTTTCTAAATGAGTATATTCAGAGTTCATCCGTTTCTGGACTGCATCAAACAACTCTTCGCGAGAAGTCTCAAAAACGAGTTCTGACCGCTTTTTGAAAGGCCGCTTTCATGGAACCGAAAGCCACCGGCACGGCGTCCTCCGGCGCCGAGTCAACCCCGCCCTCTCAGAGGGGATCGCGCCCCCGCGCGCGCAAACTGAATATGGTAAGCGGCCCCCTGTTTCCGGGGGTTTTCGCCTTTGCGCTCCCGGTCGTTCTGACCGGGCTTCTCTCGCTGTTCTACAACGCCGCCGACCTGGTCGTGCTCGGACGCTTCGTCGAGGACGGCGACCACGCGATCTCCGCCGTGGGGTGCACCGGATCGCTGATCAACCTGCTGATCGGTCTGTTCCTCGGGTTGTCGGTCGGTTCGAGCGTCACCATCGCGATCGCGCTCGGGGCGCGCGACGAAAAGGAAGCGTCGGCGCTCACGCACACGGCGATCGCCGTTTCGGCGATCCTCGGCGTCGCGGTCGGGGCGGTCGGATTTGTCTTCGCGCCGACCTTCCTCCGCTGGATGAACTGTTCCGAAACGCTGATCGACGACGCGTCGCTCTATCTCCGGATCTACTTCTGCGGCACGCCCGCCAACATGGTCTACAACTTCGGCGCGGCGATCCTGCGCACCGCGGGCGACGCGCGCCGTCCGCTCTACATTCTCGGGGGCGCGGGGCTGGTCAACGTGGGGTTGAACCTTCTGCTCGTGATCGAGTTCTCGATGACGGTCGACGGCGTCGCGACCGCCACGATCGTCAGCCAATACCTGTCCGCCGCCGCCGCGCTCTTCTTCCTTGCCCGGCAGAACAACGCCTGCCGCCTGTCGCTTAAAAAACTCTCCTTAAAGAAGAGCCAACTGCTCCGCATCCTGCGCCACGGCGTTCCGGCGGGGATCCAGTCGAGCCTGTTCTCCTTCTCGAACGTATTGATCCAGTCGACCATCAACTCCTTCGGCGACGTCGTGATCGCGGGTTCGACCGCCGCGGCGAGCCTCGAGGGGTTCGGGTGGACGGCGATCAACGCCCCCGACGCCGCGAGCATGGCGTTCGTCGGACAGAACTACGGGGCGAAAAACCTGCGCCGGATCGGGTGGACGGTCCTGGTCTGCCTTGCCTACGTTTTGATCTTCTGGTTGGCGATCGACGGCGCGATCCTTCTGTTCCGCGAGCCGCTCGTCAAACTCTATCTCCCCGACTCTCCCGAAGCGATGCAGGTGGCGTTCTCCCGCCTGACGCTGGTGGTCGGGACCTACTTCCTCTGCGGCTTTATGGGCGTGATGTCGAGCGCGATCCGCGGCATGGGCGCCTCGTTTCTGCCCACCGCCGTCGCGATCGGCGGCATCTGCGGTCTGCGCATCCTCTGGATCGCCTTCGTCGTACCGCTCTCGCCCTCGCTTCGGACGCTGATGACCTCCTATCCCGTCTCCTGGGCGATCACGCTCGCCGTGGACGTCGTGATCTTTTTGGTCCTGTTCCGACGGCGCAAGCGCGAGATCGAAAAAGCCGCTCCCCCTGCATAAATCATACCGCCCGTGATGACACGGGCGGTATATCATGTTCCGCAGAAACATATCATAGCCGCCGCAAGGCGGCTATATCATACGGAGCGCCGCTTGCGGCGCTCCGTATCTCATTTTCACCGGGGGGCGGTCTTGATTTTTCCCTTTCCCGCCTCGTTTTACGACGCTTCGCGCGCCCCGTCTCCCGGGGCGGGCAGGGCAAGCGGCGGGGCGGGCGCGGGGCTGTCCTCTTCGGGCGCGGCTTGGGCGTCTTCGTCCGATCCTTCCGGCGGCTCGTCCCCTTCTTCGGGGACGGCGACGGACACGGGCGTCAGGGGCGCGGCGACGGACGTCGGTTCCGCTTCCGGCGCGCGTTCGGCTGCGTCCTCCGCCGCCAGGATCCGGATCAGGGCGACCGAAAGGTCGTCCTTGTGTTCCCGCGTCCGGCTCGCCACCGCGACGATGCGCTGCGCCACGTCCTGCAGGTCGTCCTCCCACTTCCCGGAGAGCAGTTCGAGCAGCCACGGCGCGTCCTCGGGCGTCTGGCTGACGCCGTCCGAGAGCATCACGATCACGTCGCCCGGCGCGGCGTCGAAGCGGATCTTCTCGGCGTCGAGCGTCGCCATCATCCCGACCGGCACGGTCTTCGAGCGGATGCGGAACAGGCTGCCGCCCCGCTTGACGTAGGACGGCGCGGCGCCGCTCTTGATGAAGGTCGCGCGCCCCGAAAGCAGATCAAACTCGAGCAGGTCGACCGTCGCGGCGTTCTCCTCGCCGCAGTTGCGGAGCAGGTTGTTCAGCAGTTTCAGCGTGGTGGTCTTGGCGTTGCCCGCGCCGAGCATCTTTTCGAGAAAGAGCGTCGTCACGCCCGAAGTCAGGGCGGCGGTCGGGCCGCAACCCATGCCGTCCGAGAGCAGGGCGTAAAAGTAGTCCCGCCGGTTCTCGAAAAAGCCGACCGTGTCGCCCGAACTGCCCCCGGGGTCGGCGGAGCGGTAGGCGCGGCAGGTCTCGGTGCGGTACCGCCTGGCGCTCTCGGTCACGAGCGTGACCGTCCCGCCCCGGATCTCAAACGCCGGACGCGTCAGGGGACAACCGACCGTCTCCTCAAAGGCGCGCCGGATCCCGTCGGAGTCCGAGGACGCCCCCTCGCAGCCGACCCCGCCCGCGACGATCCATTTTCGCCGGTCGCCGAAAACCGAGACCGTGCCGTTCCGGATCCCGAATTCGGGCAGTCGGCGGCGCAGTTCCAGCCCGAGTTTGACGTCCTCGCGGTTCTCGGCGGCGTCGGCTTCCGCCGCCTCGGAGAGCAGTTTCGCCACCAGTTCGTAGTCCAGCCCGATCCCCTCGCCGATCCGCCCCGTACGGCCGGAGCGGAGCAGGGCGGCGCCCGCCTCGCGGATGTCGCGGAGGATCGCGTCCAGATATTCGCACTCGCGGATCCCCCCGTCGGGGAGGCAGTCCGCAGACGCGGGGCGCTCGGTATAGAGCCGGTCGGACAAGATCCGCACGGCTTCGTACGCCGGGCGATCCCCCTGTTCCCAACACTCCGCGCGGCGGGCGCATCCCGTACAGTACTTGCTGCACGCGGCGTCGCACGCCGATACGTACTCCGCCCGGTCGGGGCGGCTCGCGCCGTCGGAGACGGTGCGGAAAACGCGGGACAGGGAAGAGAACGCGTCGGAGAGCGCGGCGATCCGGGTCTTTCGCTCCCCGTCGTGCGCCTCGGTCAGGCGGCGCACCGCTTCCTCTCCCGCCCGCACGTTCTCCTCGGCGCGCCGGACGCTCCCCTCCGAGAGGACGCGCGGGATCAGGGGGAGCCCGAAGAGCGCGGCGACCGTGAGTTCGGGCGCGGTGGAAAGGAACCCCGACAGTCCCCCGACGTAGGAGCACCAGACCGACGCGGCGGCGACCCCGAGCCCGACGGCGTAGACCGCGCCGACCTCCCAGAGGATCCCCGAAAACAGCCCGAAGAGCGCGAACGCCGGGGCAAAGAGCGGCCCCGTCCCGAGCGTCGTGAGCAGACCCGCGACGCAGCCGCGCAGAGCGCCGTACCGCCGCGACACGAAGAGCGTGAGCAGCCCCGCGGCGACGCCCGAGAGCGACAGACCGAACAGCGAATACGCCGAGAGCGAGCGCACGAGAAAAAACAGGATCGAGAGCGCCCCGATCTGGGTAAAGAACGACGCCGTCCGCGTCCGCGGCGGCGTTTCGGCGCGCCCGGTGAGTTCCCCCGGCGTCACCCCGCCGTCGAAGAACGCCGAGAAGAGCAGCGAGAGCGTCGTGCAGCCGAGGATCATGGTGAGCGCGAACAACAGCCCCTCGGTCGACAACCCAACGGCGAACAACTGGTACCCCGAGGAAACGAAGCCGGCGATGCAGGCAATCGAGGCGCGCACCTGCGACGGCTCGCGGAAGAGCCCCGGAGAATCGGGCAAAAACCGCCGCCCCTTCCCGGGGACGCTGACGATCATTCTCGCCCCGGCCGCAAGCAGCAGAAGCGAACCGTACACGATCCCGCTCCGCCCGAGGAAGAGGCAGCCGGCAAGCCCGCCGAGCAGCCCCGCGACCGCAGCCGTTCCGGGTAGCGCCGTCAGCCACGCGATCCCGATCGGACGCGCCGAGAAGAGCAGCGCGTCGGGCGCGAACAGAAATCCGAGCAGCCCCGAAAAGAACCAGATCAGGAGCGCCGTGCCCGGGGCGGTCCCGGGACCCGCCAAAACGCGGATCGCCCGCTCCGTTCTGCGCCGCGGGGAAGTTTGTTCCTTTTGCATTTGATTTGTCTTGTCCATTCGTTTTAACCGTCCTTTCACCCCCGGTCCGCCCGGGTTCCGAGCCATTATAACACCCGGCGAAGGTCGGTTTCTGCCGCTCCGGGGATAGGGAAGCGGCACTTTTTGGCGGGGGTTTTCCCGAAAAAGAGAAAAAGACCGCCCGAACAGCGGTCTTGACGCACGCTTTGTGCCCCTTCCGGTCGAACCCCTGCTCTTTTTGCGATCGAAAAACGCGACGGGAACGAAAATTACGCTTTGTCTTGTAACAGGACGAGCCGTCGCGAATAGTGTGATAGCATATATTTGTCTGTCACTTGGACAAATTGCGCGTTTTTCCATGTTTTTTCGACACAGTTCCCCGGCGAGTGACGCCGGGTGCGGAAAGGAGATCTACATGGCAAGGATCATTGACGGCGAGATTTGCAACTTGGTCGGTCCCGCCGTTCGCGCGCTCCGACGCGCCAAACACATGAGCCAACAGCAACTGTCCAACCGACTGGAACTGCTCGGCGTGTACGTCTGCCGCGGCTCGGTCTCCCGGATCGAGGATCGGAGCCGAACGGTCACCGACATCGAACTGTTCGCGCTCGCGAAAGTCCTGGACGTTCCCCCGGCGGCCCTGTTTGATCCGCCGCCGAACTGACGCCCTATCTATGCGAAAAGAACGCCGGATCGCTCCGGCGTTCTTTTTTGGGGCTTGCTCCCGTTTACATTTTTCTGGTTTTGATCTCGTCCGTGATCTTGGCAACGAACTCGTCGAGGGTCATGGTCACGGTCTCGCCGGTGTCGCGGCTGCGGATCGAAACCGTTCCCTCGTCGGCTTCCTTCTGCCCGACGATCACCATATACGGCACGCGGTCGACGACCTGCGCTTCGCGGATCATATAGCCGATCTTCTCGTTGCGCTCGTCGATCTCGACGCGCACCTTCGCCTGACGGAGCGCCTCGTAGACCTTGTGGCCGTACTCGGAGCACTTCTCGGAGACCAGCAGGACTTTCGCCTGCGTCGGCGCGAGCCAGACCGGGAACTTCCCTGCGAAATGCTCGGTCAGGATACCGATGAACCGCTCGATCGAGCCGTAAACCACGCGGTGGATCATGATCGGACGCTGACGCTCGCCCTTCTCGTCGATATACTCGAGTTCGAAGTTCTGCGGCATCTGGAAGTCGAGTTGGATGGTCCCGCACTGCCAGGTGCGTCCGAGCGAGTCTTCGAGGTGGAAGTCGATCTTCGGTCCGTAGAAAGCGCCGTCGCCCTCGTTGATGATATAGGGAAGTCCAAGCGACTCGAGCGCGTTCTTCAGCCCGTCGGTCGCCGCCTCCCAGTCCTCGTCGGAACCCATGCTGTTCTCGGGGCGCGTCGACAGTTCGATGAAGTACTTGAACCCGAATTTGGTGTAAACCTCGTTGATCAGATGCACGACGCCGACGATCTCGTCGCGGATCTGCTCGCGGCGGATATAGATGTGCGCGTCGTCCTGCGTGAAGCAGCGGACGCGGAACAGCCCGTGGAGCGCCCCGCGCAGTTCGTGCCGGTGCACGATCCCCGGCTCCGCAAGCCGGAGCGGCAGATCGCGGTAACTGTGCGGCTGGCTCCGGTAGACCAGAACGCTGCCCGGGCAGTTCATGGGCTTGACGCAGAAGGTCTCGTCGTCGATCGTGGTCGAGTACATATTGTCTTTATAGTGATCCCAGTGTCCGCTGGTCTCCCAGAGCGTCCGGCTCATGATCAGCGGCGTCTGGATCTCGACGTAGTTCTCGCGGGTATGCAGTTCGCGCCAGTATTCCATCAGCGCGTTTTTGAGCAGCACGCCCTTCGGGAGGAAGAACGGGAAGCCCGGCGCCTCGTCGCAGAGCATGAACAGACCCATTTCGCGCCCGATCCGGCGGTGGTCGCGCCGCTCGGCTTCCTCAAGCAGTTTGAGGTAGGCGTCGAGTTCCTCCTGGGTCTTGAACGCGGTGCCGTTGATGCGCGTCAGCATCTTGTTGTCCTTGTCGTTCTTCCAGTACGCGCCCGATTGCCCCATGATCTTGAACGCCTTGAGCGCCTTGGTGTAGGTCAGGTGGGGACCGACGCACATGTCGACTGCATCAGGGCGATCGCCTGGTCGCGCGGCAGGATGTAGGATTTCAGCGGCAGGTTCTCCTTGGTGATCTTTTTCATCTCGGCTTCGATCTTCTGAAGATCCTCGTCGGTCAGTTTGACGTCGCCGAGATCCACGTCGTAGTAGAACCCCTTTTCGGTCGCGGGACCGTAGGCGAACTTCGCCTCGGGCCAGAGCCGCTTGATCGCCTGCGCCATGACGTGCGCGGCGGTGTGCCGCAGGATATGCAGTTCCTCTTCGGGCGCGCACTCGCCCACCGTTCCGTTGCTGTAGATAACTTTCATTCTGTTTCTCCTTTCGGATTGTTTTCGGTTTTTTCGGCGGATCCCTGCTCCAAGAAAACAAAAACCCCCCGGATCGGATCTCTCCGTCCAAGGGTGCTCGTCGCACGGTCCCACCTTGACTTTTCTCTCACGCGCTTTCGCGCAGCCCGGTAACGGCGGACGTCCGGCGATCCTTACTCCCCGCCTTTGGCGGTTTCGGGACGCGGCTCGGGAGCGGTCTTCGCCGCTTTGCCCGCGTCGGATCCTTTCAGCCGGGGGATCCTTCTCTTTCCGGGGCTTGGCGGTTACTCTTCTCCGTCTTTGCCTTTGATACGAAGATTATAGCACGCGAAAAACCGAAAGTCAAGCGGTTTTTTCATTAATTGTATATGCGCCCGCGTATCGCGCGCCCCGCCCGGGGCATACTACCCGCAATTCACGCCCGGGGGGATCAAGATGGATCGGCTGACGCAGGACTACCGCGAAAACGTGCGCGCGCTCTCCGCTCTGCTCGCCGCAGGGGAGAGTTTCGACCTGATCGAGCGGCGGACGTCGGTCGGGGACGGCGAATTGACGCTCTTCTATATCGACGGGTTCGTCAAAGACGGCGCCCTGCAACGACTGTTGGCGTTTTTTGCGACCCGCGCCCCTCTCCCCGTCGGCGCCGACGCGGCGCTCGCGTTCGCTTCTGCGGGCGTCCCCTATACCAACGTGGACGCGACGGGCGACGTCGAACGCATAATCACCGCGGTTCTTTCGGGCGTGACGGTCCTCTTCGGCAGCACCTTCGGGGACAGGGCGATCCTGATCGACGCGCGCGCCTATCCCGCGCGCCCGACCGACGAGCCGCAGAGCGACCGCGTGATGCAGGGGGCGCGCGACGGGTTCGTCGAGACGCTGATCTTCAATACCGCCCTGATCCGGCGGCGGATCCGCGATCCGGATCTTCGGATCAAGTCCCTGAACCTCGGCGGGCGGGCGCGCACCGACTGCGCGCTCTGCTATATCGAGGGGCGGGCGGATCCCGCGTTCCTTGCCCGCCTGACGCGCCGCCTCGAGTCTCTTCGCCCGGACTCCCTGACGCTCGGGTACGAGTCGCTCGCGGAACTGCTGATCCCGCGGCGGTGGTTCAATCCGTTTCCGAAGATCCGCGCCACCGAGCGCCCCGACTGCGCCGCGGCGCATCTTGCCGAGGGGAGCGTGATCCTGCTCTGCGACACGTCGCCGCAGGCGATGATCCTGCCGACCGGGATCTTCGATTTTCTGCAGGAGTCGCAGGACTTTTATCTCCCGCCTCTGACCGGCTCCTATCTCCGCTTCGTGCGGATGCTGACCTTCCTTTTGTCGCTGGTTCTGACGCCGCTCTGGTACCTGTTCGTTACCTGCCCGTGGCTCTTGCCCGAAACGCTCTCTTTTCTGGTCCCAAGCGAGACCGGACATTTCCCGATCCTTCTGCAACTCTACCTTGTAGAGTTCGCCGTGGACGGGCTGAAACTGGCGAGTATGAATACCCCCGACCTGCTCGCCAATTCGATGAGCGTGGTCGGGGGACTGGTGCTCGGGGATCTCGCCGTGAAGGTCGGGTGGCTCTCGGGCGAGGTGATCTTCTATATGGCGATCGTCGCAGTCGCCGGTTTCACCCAGCAGAACCACGAACTCGGGTACGCCTTTAAGTTCCTGCGGCTCGCCGTTATGACCCTGACCGCGCTCTTTTCGTGGGCGGGGTTCCTCGTCGGGATCGCCCTGATCCCCGTCCTGCTCGTCACCAACGCCACCGTCGACGGCCGCCGCAGTTATCTCTACCCTCTGATCCCGTTCAACGGCAGAGCGTTGCTGTCCCTCTTCTTCCGTCTGCCCAAATCCAAAATGCCCACCGCCAAACGCCCCCGCGGCGGGGAGAGATAGGGGGTACGCCCGCTTTCCTTACCGCGCCCGCCCCTGATACGGGCGCGCCCGTAAGAAAGTGGGGCAAAGAACTTCATTATAAAGGAACAATGAAAAGCAAAACGGCGCGAATGCGCCGTTTTGCGGTTCTATAGCCGTGACCAACCGCTCGCCCCCGCGCAGACTGCCCCTTCCGGCGCTTCGCGCCACCTCCCCCGAGGGTGG